>DSCZ01000130.1 GCA_011048855.1 Desulfobacteraceae bacterium
CGCTAAGATCGTCGTCCAAATAAAACTTCCCACTTTTCCAATCATAAAGCCCGAATCCTGAACTCATAAGAAGCCTCCTTTAGAAGTCCTATTTTGAAGCAATTTTTCAATATTTTAAATTCCATAAATATCTGAACTTTTTTCTAATTTTCTAAAACAACTTTTCATGCGATTAAATCCTGCTACTGGTCCGGGAGTAAGCATCCCGGGCCGCGTCAAGGTATCCGACCGGATCGTACACATCATCGTAAGTACTCATCATAAATTCTCCTTTTCTCTGAACATTCTTTTCGAACCGACTTTACGTGCAAGCCGGACCTCCTTGACTTATATGAACAGGAAAAGCCGAAATGGAACCCCGCAAGCTCCCATACGGCATTTCGCTTCCTTCCTTGAAATCGGCGAATCTCCAAATCTTCTCTTTCTTTTCTTTTTCGTTGAAACGCAAGAAGAGAGGACATCGTCATGGCCCCTCCGGGATTAAAATCGGATTGTGACAGTTACGACTGATGCGCTTATATACTACCTCATCCGATACATCGTCAAGTTTTTTCCTGGAGCATGCAAAAGAATTCCGCCTCCTGTTGGCCGTTGGAAGCGGCAATAATTTAAGTTTGTCGAAGAGATTACAGAAGACATCAAGGGGATGTCAACATTTTTTTTTAGCTTTACAACATATTTTTACGGTTTTTTTTATCATAAACGCTCATTGAACATCCTTGAAACGTCAAAAAACTTGAAAGGTCGAAGAAAAAATAATCGCCCATACTTAAAACGTTGCTTACTTTAGACATTAATAAATGGAGATAAATGAAAAGTTTTGATTCCCTTTTTATATTTTAAAATCAATGGGTTGAGGTTCATTGCATGGTTTTGCGAAGGCAGTGCGGGAGTGGTTTTTGAGTGGGATTGTTGTCCGCAACTGCGTGTAACGATAAGGATTTCGCGACGGGGACGGCGGTACTACAGAACATCAGGGATTCGGAATTCAAAAGAACTACATGAAAAAAAGACGATACCGACGCCGATACCGACGCCGACGCCGAGAATAAGGATATCGCGGATACAATCCGCTCCCACAGAACATTGAAAAACTACAGGCGAATAAAGGCCGCGACGGGGACGTCGCGGATGCGGAACGTTAATCACCGAATAGGCCGGAGGTCGGGGTTCAAAATTCCCGCGGCCCGGTAAAGATCAGCCATGGCTGCGAACCTGTCCGCCTTGGCCCGGGTGAGGTCGGTTTCGGCCCTGGTCAATTGATCCTGGGTGTTGAGGATGTCGGTGATGGTTCCGACACCGGCCCGGTATCTCGACTGGGCTGCATCGTAGGCTTCCCGTGCCGCCTCGAGCGCCTCCCGGGCACCTTCGATCAAAACCAGGGCATCGGCATGGCCCAAAAGAGCCTCGCGCACCTCCGCCATCACCGTCTGCTCGGTTTCCCGCTCCTGCGCCTCCTGGGCGGAGAGCACCTGAATGCTCCGCCTGGTTTCGTAGTAATCGCGGCCGCCGCTGAAAAATTCCCACTCCGCGTTGATTCCCACGCTCCAGTACTTCCGTTCCACTTCGTAGGGTTTGTCAACACGGTAATCCATGTCGCTGTAGTTGTACCCCGCATCCAGGTTGACCCTGGGTACGAAACCGCCCTTGGCCAGGCTTTTGTCCTTTTCCGCAATTTCAACCGACTTGCGCGCCATTTCGAGGTCGGGCCTTTGCTTCCGGGCGCTCTCAAAGAAAAATTCCGGATCCGGAAGAGCAACCGGCACCCTCACGAGCAGGTCATCGTCGTATTGCACATTTCGATCCCTTGGAAGATCGAGCAGAACATGAAGTCGGGTCATAAGCACCTGCTCGGCGTTCGCAATCGTCACCACCCGGTTGCGGGCGGCCTCGAGTTCGGCTTTGGTCTGGAGAACCTCAAGCCGGGGCCGCATTTCCACCTTGAACCAGGCCTCGGCAGCCTTCAACTGAGTTTCCAGGCGTTCCACGGCCGCCCTGGCGGCCCGCAGATCCTCACGCACCCTGAGCAGCTCGAGGAAATAAACCTGGATCCTGTGGGTAAGGTCCAGTTGCTGCATCCGGAGGCGGGCCTCGCTCACCTCGGCCTCGAGCCCGGCCTTCCGCCAGCTGTTGAGAATTCTCAACCCGGCGAAAAGGGGTTGGGAAAGACGAAACCCGTAGGATACGGTGTTCTGATCCAGGTAATCCTGGTTGAACTCCTCGTCCGAGCGGTTGTTCAAGCGCCGGATTCCGGCGGTGGCTGAAAGTCGCGGCAGAAACTGCCCCCTGGCGGATTTGAGCCGGCTCTCGGCCGCATCCACGCCGTGTTCATAGGCCTCTACACGGGGGTTGGCCTCAAGGCCCCGTTGAACCGCCGCCTCCAGGCTGAAAATTGGAGGGATGTCGGATGTGGTCGCCGAATCGCCCGTGGGCGCGGGAACCGGTTCCTCTCCGGAAACGAAAGTGGGGTAAGAAAAGGAAAGTAGCAGGGCTGCTGCAAGGAATAAAATCGGGAACGATTTTTTATTCATGAATACATTGGCTCCTTATGCAGGGTTTTGTATCTATATTTACCAGATGTCAAGGTACAACAATGCGTGGAAAACTTCAACAGTGGTTTTGTGTGGGATCGCGACGGGAAGAGGCTCCTACGGGTTTTGTGAGCCTTTATTCCGGTCCGGGGATCGATGAAATTGGGAAAGCCCGTCGACCGCATCCAACAACTCAGGGGTCAGAGAAAGCACATTTTCAAAGATTTCAAGGATGCCTTCCGGGCTGTATTCATGCGTGATCTCGTTACGCAGCATTCGAATCATCACCAGAGTTTCCGCGGATCGAACTATCCCGCGCTTTTCCGCCCGGTTGATCCGATCCCGGATCGTTCCAGAAGCCTCCAAATCCAGGGCGTCCATCGTCCTGAGAGCCTTTTGAACGAGCAGATCGCTTAATCTTGCGAAACGCGCGGTAAGAGCCTCGAAGCTTTCCAGGCGATCTTCGCTGAGCCCCGGGCCGACGCGGACCCCTTTGCATTTTTCGTACGAACGTGTCAAAACGCCCGCAGCCTTTTCCACTTCATTGACATGCTTCTCCAAAAGGGCATTCAAATCCTTTTTCATAGCCTGGCACCTCTTTCAACCGCCGATTTCACGAAAGGATCTTTTGTATCCCGAGCGATTATCATATCCAGTTTCTGTTCTTCGAGGGTCTCAAAGATACGCGCCTTTATCGAGAGCTTGTCAACCAGGGTCAAATGATTCGATAGAACGACAATATCGATGTCTCCTCCCCGGGCCTGATCATCAACCCGCGAACCGAAAAGATAAATCACCGCCCCGGGGTCCTTTTCGGCCACGGCCTTCTTGATGGTTTCTTTTTCCTGTCGGCTCAATCTCATGATTCAAAATATTTTTCGAGGGACTACAATCGCTACGGGGCCGTCGCTGATACAGGTTTTACATTGAAGCATCCCGGCAGGATAATCAAGCGAAAATGTCGGGTATGGAAACCCGACCTACGGGACTCGCGCGGAGACGCGAAGAAAAGCGAGAAAAGGAAAGGGGTCGGGTATGGAAACCCGACCTACGGGCTACGTGGAAAATCAGGCCGCTCATCGGTGAACCCTCGAATTCGAGGGCACCTGTGTTTCAGCACAGGTCACCGATGAGTATCCGCTTCCTGCTGTTTTCGCTGTTCTTGGCGCCTTGGCGACTTGGCGCGATGCAAAATCTTTTCGGCTCTTCGACGGAACGATAAGGATATCGCGGATACAATCCGCTCCCACAGAGCATTAAGAAGACAGAGGATATCGCGACGGGGACGTTGCTCCTACAGGATAAGGCGGGTCAAACGGGAAAGCAGGACACGCTTTCTGCTCATCGGAGACTTCAGCGCTTCGCCCATTACTTTCAAGGTGGTTTTGAAGGCCTCACCGGGACAACCCTGGTACCAGTTCACAAAAGAGCGCAAAAGCAGATTGACACCAGGATAAAGCGTATTCATATATTCCCGGGTCAACCTTTGTCGCTCCTTCTTGGCCTCCAGCCGGCCTCCTGTTGCAAAATCATGATAAATCACCATATCAGGGCAGTAGGACACATATCGCCCCGGGAAAGCCGCCATGAAGCGGTGGTTCAGTTCCACACCTTCGGCACCGAAAACAAGCGGATCGAAGCCGCCCACCCGGTCAAAAACATCCCTGTGAACAGCCATGCTGCCTTCGGTGGACAGGACCGCCGGCAATGGATGGGAGCCAAGGTCGTAATGAAAAGGCATACCAGCTTCCCGGCCGGGAGACTTGGGAAGAATCCTGCCCCTTAAAACCGGAAATGCTTGCTCCTGCAAGGCTTGGACTGCATTGCGCACGAAAGAAGGGTGGACAATGCAATCGTCGTCCAGGAAAAGCAGATTGTTGCTTCTTGCAAAATACGCCCCGATGTTCCGCCCCTCGGAAGGAAGAAGATTCGCGGGTGAAAATACATGTAATAAAGGGTATTCAGCGAGGCGCGTTAAAAGCTCCCTGTTCCCGCCGTTATCCACCAGGATGATTTCAAAATCCTGAATGTCCTGGGTGAAAAGGGAGTCCAGGCAGTCGAAAAGCGCCGGTCCGGTCCGGAAAGACACCACCACAGCGGAAGCGGACACGGCACCCCCGTCCCTGCGGTCGTGGGGGGCCAAATCGTCATACCGGGCGGTCTTCCGGTAAACCTTTACCACGTCCCTTGCCTCGGAGAACCGTTTCTGCAAAAAGAGCGACCTGGCCTGTTCAAAAAGTTCGACTGCCCGGATATTTGGGTTCATCGGGAATCCATGGAGGGAAAAGTCGGCATATTTTACAGCATCACTTTCTCGAAGCCTTTTCCGGTCGTCTCCCGGATGCTGTTTCGAATCAATGCATCATCCCCGG
Organism: Desulfobacteraceae bacterium; assembly: GCA_011048855.1. The sequence goes on from DSCZ01000130.1 coordinate 4,904, forward strand.
CTCTCCAGGTATGGCGGTTTTTGTCCGCTCCCCGGCAGGCGATGAAATTGAAGGGGTCAGCGAACTGCACCCTGAGGCCGGAGTCGATGCATTCCAGGAAAAAATTCGTATCCACGCTGGCCCGGCGGGTCTCGGAAAAAGGCACCCTTTCGATGACTTCCCTGCGGCCGCAAAAGGTCGCTCCCGACAAATACGGATGGTTTCCTTCGGCAACCAGGTGGGCGCTTTTCATGCTCAGGCTTTGCCGGCGATAAAGCGCATCCTTTGACTCGACGTACAACCACGTGGGAGCCTTGCCGATCACGTCGGCTGAAGTCGCCTTGAGGGCCAGCATCATATCTGAAATATAGTTCGGCCCGTACTCGTCGTCGTCATCCATCTTGAACCAGTATTCCCCATGTCCAAGCCGGATCCCATGATTAAGACAAGAGCCGATATTACGTTCCTGATGCATAATAACGCAGCGAACCCCAGGCCTTCCGTCAATCCTCGCGGACAGGGCCTGTTCGTCCACGTCGCCCCGGTTTACCACCAGGATCAATTCCCTGGCAGGATAAGCCTGGGCATCGAACGCGGCCAGGACCCGTTCGATCAATTCAGGCCGCTTGGTAGGGGTCACGACGGTGACCATGGGAAGCTTTTCAGCCCCGCCCCCCAACCCGACCGCCGAACGGATCGTCTCAATGCGGTGGGCATATGTATGGGCTGAAAAAATTTCGCGCCACGCCAGGTGGGTGGCGCGGCTTCGCTCAAAGTCGTCCGCCATCATTGCCCGAAAGCCTTCCAGGGCGGAAGGCAGGTCCGCCGCATGAAAAAAAGCCCGGGGCTGAAGTGAATCAAATACACTTGGGGGCAGCGGCGGCGGAGCTTCACCGATTGACAACACGGCGGCGCCGCAGGCAAGCGCCTCCAGGGAGCGCCGGGCGCGTGAAACGCCCGAGGAAAGCGACGGGGAAGCTGTCAACACCGCCGGGTAGGCCTTGAAAGCACTCAGCAATTCGTCGTATTCCAGGCATCCCATGATATGTTCCCGCAAGGTGGGCAGGTCATCAAGTTTATTGCCGACGAACTGCCAGTGCGATTCGACCACGTGAAGGTCGAATTCGCGCATCGCCTCGGCTGTCGGCACCAGCAGGTCGGGGGCCTCGAGGAGGTCGGCCCAGCCGTCATACAAAATCCCATAGCCGGCCACCCGGGGGTGCCTTTTTCCCCTGAAAACCGGATTATGGAGTGCAGGCTGGACCGCAACAGGCAGCAAACCGCATCGGGACGAGGATAAACGAGCCGCATACCGCTCGACCGATGCAGGGTCGGAGGCGAAGACAAAATCGCACAGCGAAGCGGCTTGCAGGAAGGCGGGAACATGGACCGGGCTGTCCGTATGCCAGAACACCAGAGGAATATTCCGGCGCCGGCAGGCCTGAGAAAGCCGGTCGAAGGGGCCTCCGGGCTCCAGGTGCGCCAATCCCCCGGGCCAACCTCCGCCTGACACGCCCCAGGTCGATTCGACCAGCACCATGTCAACCGGGTCGGGTTCAAAAAGAGAATCCAGACTCTCTGCGGAAACAAACCGGTGGTCCAGATCGAAGGAAAGACATCGGGCCAAATGATCGCCTACGAGGAGACCTGTTTTCACGGAACCGCAACCGGCCTGCCGGAAAACCTCAACCGGGGGAAAATGCTTGAACCGATGCAGTTCGCGCCCCGGAAAATTATATTGAGCACGGTTGCGCAAACGACGATCAGGTTTTTCCCGCCTGACAACCCGCAAAATTTTTGAGGCGATTTTTTTGACCCGGGTGGTCACCGTGCGAACGCGACGCCTCACCGACCAGGGAATTCGCCTGAAAAGACCGGAAAATATTTCAAAAGTCATAAAATTCAGTGCTTTCGAGATTGGATCGAATCATTATTTTCTTCGCTCACAGGTAAAAAAACACATATCACATACTCGACCAGATGGAGGAAAAATACAACGGTCTTTCTCCTCGATACCTATACAGACCTTGAGGCCGATATGGCAATGAATTTTTGTCCGCGGTGGTGAAAATAAGGATTTCGCGACGGGGACAGCGGTACTACAGAACATCAGGGATTCGGAATTCAAAAGAACTACATGAAAAAAAGACGATACCGACGCCGATACCGACGCCGACGCCGAGAATAAGGATTTCGCGGATACAGAACATGAAAAATTTCAAGATTTCTGCCTGCCTTGAACGCCCCTGACCAGCATTTCGAAAATCAGTTTGCAGAAACGAAACGGCAGCAAAACGGTATTTTTTCCCGGGTGCGCGAATGCCTTTACAACAACCTGGCCGAGGCGAAACGATGTTGATCCGCGGAGCCTGGAAACTTCCTGCTCCAGCCGTTTGCCGCGCACGATCGCCTCCTCGGCCTGTTTCCGATACCTCTGACTTAGCTGTTGGAAGGCATCTTTTTCTTTGATGGTTTTTTTTATTACATGGTTTTTTTCGTTTAAATCTTGTTCGAATATTTTTTTCGTCTTTTTCAGTTCATCTAAAAGAGAATACAAGTTGACTTTCAAGTCATAATTTTCATCCTTTAAAATATTAATTTGCTTCAAGTATTCATTGTTTTGCACAAGCATCTCGCGCAAACCCTGCTCCAGATC
>DSCZ01000504.1 GCA_011048855.1 Desulfobacteraceae bacterium
ACAACCGGCATTTCCGCTGAAATGCGCCGAACCGTTGTTACCTCCGGGGCCAGAGCAATGACTTTGCCACGGGCGACCCCGGGTTCTATAAGACCCAGTTCCTTTGCCGAAGCGTAGGATAAATCCAGGATCCTACCCTTCACAAAGGGCCCCCGGTCGTTTATCCGCACCATGGTCTCCCTGCCGTTAGTCAGGTTGATAACACGAACCCACGTTCCCATCGGCAGTGTTTTATGGGCCGCGCTTTTTTTGTACATATCATAAATTTCACCGCTCGCAGTGGGCCTCCCGTGAAATTCCCCCCCGTACCACGATAGATCTCCGTATTCCACGAAGCCTTCCGAATCCGGAATCGGATAATAACGGACACCTTTGATCAGATAAGGCCTCATGGTGGGCGCGAGATCGGTACCAGGCGCCACCGCCGCATATTCCGGGGTCCGGGGAAGCTCCTCGACCCGGTGAACGTCACGGCTGCAGCCGCAAAAAACCACGCAGCAAAAAAGCGCAAGCGCAAAGGCGGCGCCCCGCAGGTTCAAGCTGCAACCCGGTGATTCTTTGATTGCACATCGTAGCAGCATGTTGTCCGAATTCCGTTTCTCTTGATCCCTGCACAGAGAATACAAACTTGGGCACACTGAGGTCAACTTAAAACCGCTCATTGATTTCCCTTGACAGAAACCCGCTATTTATTTACAGTCAGCGGTAATATGGCTACATTGTAACTATTTTATCGCTGATCGGAAAGGAACTGCTTATGCGACTCGAGGGAAAAGTTGCGATCGTCACCGGAAGCAGCCGGGGCGTGGGAAGAGCTGTAGGACTTGCCTTTGCACAGGAAGGCGCAAGAATAATCGTCAATTTTTCATCCAGCAGTAAAGCCGCCGACGAGGTGGTTGACGAAGTGAAACGGATGGGAAGCGATGCGGTTGCCGTCCAGGCGGATGTGGCCGCCCGAGAGGGCGCCGGGCGCCTCGCCGAAGCGGCGATGGACACCTTCGGCCGCATAGACGTTCTGGTGAACAATGCTGGTTTCACACGCCCTGCCATGATGCTCAAGATGACTGAAGATCAATGGGACCAGGTCGTTGATATCCACTTGAAAGGAGCCTTTCTTTGCTCACAGGCAGCCGGACTCCATATGAAACAGGCGAAAAGTGGAAAAATCATCAATGTCACCTCGGTGGCGGGCATCGCCGGGACAATTGGTCAGGTCAACTACAGCGCCGCAAAGGGAGGCATTATAAGCCTGACGAAATCCATCGCCAGGGAGCTGGCCCCGCACGGGGTATGCGCAAATGTCATTTCACTGGGGATAGTGGCCACCGATATGACCGAAAAAATCCGCACCGACGAAAAACTCAAGGAAATCTATATGAACCGGATCCTTCTCAAACGTTTCGCCGAAGCTCAGGATATTTCCCCCGCCTTTGTGTTTCTGGCGTCGGATGAAAGCAGTTACATTACCGGCCAACTGCTATGTGTCGATGGTGGTTACGGAATGATTTAACGCGCGTGCTCTTGAACGGCCCGAAATGAAGTTCTCTGCAATTCAACACAGGAGGATGGCAATGAAACCCGTACCAGAAAATATATTCACCTGGCAGATGGTACAGGATGAAACCGGTGGAAGCTTCCGCAAGGTTTCTCTGCCGGTTCCGGAACTTAAACCCGATGAAGTCCTGGTGGAAATTGCAGGCTGTGGAGTCTGCCACACGGATCTTGGTTATTTTTATGACAAGGTTCCCACGGTGAATCCACCACCCCTAACCCTCGGACATGAGATTTCCGGCATCGTCGTCGCCGGCGACGAAGCATGGCTGGGCGAAGAGGTCATCATCCCTGCGGTCATGCCCTGTCGGCGCTGCCTGCTGTGCAAGACCGGAAGAGGCAATAGATGCCTGAACCAGAAGATGCCTGGCAACAGCCTGGGGATTTACGGCGGCTTTTCGAGCCATATTCCGGTCCCAAGCATCGATTTATGTCCTGTCAAAGACCGGGGGGGAATACCCCTGCATTCACTGGCGGTGGTAGCGGATGCTGCAACCACCCCGTACCAGGCCCTGAAACGGGCAGAGCTCGACACGGGGGATAATGTCATAATCATCGGAGTGGGAGGTGTTGGACAATACCTGGTCCAGGAAGCCAAAGCACTGGGTGCCGGCACCGTGGTTGCCGTGGACATTAACGAGGCAAGGCTTCAGAATATGCTTTCCTACGGTGCGGATCATGTCATTAACAGTTCCGATAAATCGCTGAAGGATATATCCAACGAGATTAAAAAAATCAGAAAAGAGTCCGGCCTGCCGGTCTTCGGCTGGAAAATTTTCGAAGCTTCCGGCACGCGGCCGGGACAGGAAATCGCCCTCAGCCTCCTCAGCTTCACCGGCAAGTTGATAATCATCGGATTCGGCCTGCATAAAGTGGAATATTCCATAAGCAGGCTTATGGCTTTCGATGCCGAGATCATAGGCACCTGGGGCTGTCTCCCCGAATACTATCCGCAGGTGCTGCAGTTCGTCCTGTCAGGTAAAGTGGCGATGGAACCGTTCGTTGAAACCAGGCCGATGAGTTCCATTGCCGAGACTTTCGAAGAAGTACATTCCAAAGGAGCACCGGAAAGAAGAATCGTACTGGTTCCCGATTTTTAAAATCACCGGCTTTGCCGGTTTCCTCGTTTTGGAGTCCGGGCTGAAAGAGGCTCGACAAGTTCAACAGACGGCCGGTGCTCTTTCTATTGTTTAATGAACGGGCATCGACGTTGGGAATGACATGGACCGGAGGAACACGCAATGGACTATCAATACATAAAAACAGATGCCACAGGCGGACTCGGGACGATCACCCTGTCGAGACCGCCCCTTAATGTACTGAACATTGCGATGATGGAGGAAATCAACGACGTACTTGATTCCTGGCGCGAGCATCCTGACCTTCGCATAATCCTCATGGCGGCCGAAGGCAAGTGTTTCTCGGCCGGGGTGGATGTCGGGGAACACATGGGGGATATGGCGCCGAAGATGATTGAGGTTTTCCACAGGATGTTCCGCCTGCTCGACTCGGTTCGAATCCCGACGGTTGCATCCGTATTTGGATCATGCCTTGGAGGCGGTTTCGAACTCGCGGCTTTCTGCGATATGGTCCTTGCATCGGAAAGTGCTTCTTTCGGCCAGCCGGAAATCAAAGTCGGCGTTTTCCCTCCGATAGCGGCCCAGCTGCTTCCGCGCATCATAGGAAGAAAAGCGGCTTTTGAAATCATTTTTTCGGGTAGAACGATGAACGCAGAAGAGGCCCTCTCTCTCGGTATTGTCAATAAAGTGGTTCCGGATGCAGAGCTGCAGGAAGCCACCGCGGCGTTTACATCCCGGTTCGTCAAACTCAGCGCAGAAGTCCTGAGGCATACCAAGCATGCCTTCAACGCAGGGCTGCGCGACGATCTGGAACCATCGTTGAAAATCATAGAAGACATTTACCTGAACGAATTGATGAAAAGCCATGACGCCGCTGAAGGGCTTAAAGCCTTCGTCGAAAAACGCAAACCTCAATGGAGCCACCGTTGAAACGTATCTATATCGCCAATCAGGGTGAACTGGATGAAATCGATGAAATACGGTGGCTGGTCAGAGCTTTGACCCGGAAAAAGCATATCGCGCTTTCCGGAGATCCGGGTCACGGAAAATCCAGTGCGGTGCGATATGTGGCTGAAATGCTGGGCAAAAAGGTTTTTTCGAGAAATTGCCAGCTTCACGAACAGACCTTCGACTATCTTGGGCGACCCATGCTCGAAGGCGGGAGGACGACCTACACGCTCACCCAGTTCACATCGGCTCTCAGGGAAGGCGGCATACTGATAAACGAAGAAACCAGTGAAATGCCATCGGAAATCCAGAAGTATCTCTCCACCCTGCTGTCGGACAATTACCTGGATTTCGTCGTCCTGGACGAGAACGGTAACGAACGAACGCTGGCCTATATGAAAGAACATAAAGGGTGGAAAGTCGAAGATTTCACTTATGTCGAAACCTTCAACCCCCCAAAAAACAACACCGGTCGCGATAACTTTGAATTTTCGCACAAAAGCCGTGTCACCCCTTTCACTTTCAAGGACCTCGATTCTCTGCTGGCCGCCTTTATCGCTTTTCATATGATCGGAGAAAAATTCCCGATTCCCCTCACCGAGCGGGGGCTGTTACAGGACCACGATTCCGGGGACTGGCTTTTCACCGGGAAACATCATGACCGCTGGTGGACATCGGACGGTCGACCGCTTGATCCAGTTGAAATAGAAGCCCAGGAAACCTATCTCTATTTTCCAAAAACCATCCCGTCAGATGCCGTTATGCGAAGCAGGCTTTTCGACGAACTCAAGCGGAAAGGGAAATTCTACTACGACTTTCTGCTGTTTCTCGCTGGTGTCAGGGCATTGGTGAACCCCGATGTATTCCGCTACGATTCGCTCGGAGAAAAGGTGTCCCGAATGATTCCTGAAAAGGACAAAGGCGAAGTCCTGCTCATCGTTTACCCGGATCAGCGGATGGTAACCGATGGTTTCGAGGCCTACAGGGATTATCGCGGGAAGTTCGGCGAAACCACCGCCCGGCTTGCCACCGCCCTGGATGTGCTCAACAAGATTTTACACGGAGCACTCAAGGACAGGGAACTGAACAACAACGCCACGCAGGCCGACTTTTTAAAACTCATGGCGGCTGAGGTCGGTTTGCTGCCACGTCCCGAGGACGGGATTGCAGAAATCGAAGACTACGTGAGCGAAATCCCAGGGGGAGTCGGCCACGGTGTGGGTGCGACTTTCAACGAGTGATGGGGCACCATGCTGAAATTCGGTGCGTATATGACGGCGGAAGATGTGAGGGCACTGCTTGAAAGCGCGTACTGTCAGGGGATAACTCTCGCCGATTTCACCGGCAATCCTTTTTTTTCCGATCACTTCAACGGAGTTTACTTACCTTTGCTCGAAAACCGGGTGCCGGTGGCGCCGGGCGCGGCACCCGCGCAAACAGGCGTAATCTCGAATCCGGAACACGATCATCGTGCCACCTTTTTAATACGGCTCCGTGCATATATGGATTTCTTTCCCAAGGACGGCCCGGAAAAAGTCAACCTGAACCGTAACATCACCCTCTATAAGGCGCTGTTGATAAAACAGGCGGCCTGTATACGCGAGGGATCCATCGAACCCCTCAACCCTGCAGGAATTTTCGACCGCCTCCAAAACCCCCCGATTGCACGCAGGCTTTACTGCAACTGCATCGAAAACACAAGGTCCATCCGGAACCTGCTGTCCCGGTTTCCCCATCGTTCCGATTTCCGACGCTGTGTTCGCTTCTACAACCTGATGACCCTAGGGATCCACGGCCGCTACACTGGGCGTCTGATGGAAGATTTCATCCAGGCCCTGGAACGACGTCTGGCCTGCGGAAACGACCTGGGCCGGCTGATCGCCGAAAATCCCGGACCGCGGCTTGCCGCCAACGGTCTCTACGATTCTCTCGAAGCCCTGCAACGCGATGAAGCCCGATTCCTGAACCACAGGGTTCCACGGTTCCCGGCCCTGAAACGGCTCGAAACAACCGGAGAGCTGCTAGGCCACGTCGTCGGCCTCGTCTCCGGGATCATCGGTGGGAGCATCGTAGATTCGGTAAAGCTGGCGATTCAATGCCATGATCTACTGGTAAAACTTTCCTGTGGATCCGGCGAAGCGCAGGGGGGTGAAACGGACTTTTTTATTCCTCTCAGGCCCGAGATGGATTTTTTCCAGGGTTCACTTCACCCGGATTCTACAGCCGATCTCGACGCCATGGAAAACGAAATCAGGCAACGGGTTGCCGCCATCGCATCAAGCCTTCGCCCCGGGCCGGATATCCAGATTCGGTCTTCAATCGACAAGGGCCCTGCGGTGAGAGGGACGATCGTTCATGAATACCGCGAAAACGGTCCCAGGGAAGGTGCGGCGCGAGTCATTCATAAACGGCTGGTACACGGAGATCCCGAATTCATCGTCCGGATAAGAAATTCCTATCCCGGCGTCATTGGAGTTATAACCGAACAGTTCAGGAACCTCAAGTTGAACCGGCTCCAGGTGTTGAGAATGCAGAGAAAGCCGGAGTCATTCAATCCGGCAGGTTTGGTTTATGCTGTGATCGACGACAATTTCGCCCGCCAGCAGCGGTTCTATGACGCCTCTCTGCGAAACCGCAGATCTTATGCGATATATCATCTGATCGACGCCTCGGGTTCAACATCCGCCATCCTTTCCCCCGCCCGCCGATCCGTGGTAGACCCAGGCAGGGAAGCAAACGTTCTGGATGTGGAAAAAACCGCTGCTGCAGCCATCTTCACCGCGATTGAAGATCTGGATCAACACGAATCCTTCATCCAGAAGATGTTCCTTTATCAATCGGACATGGACACCCTGATTTACCAGGCGGGAGAGATGTCCTGTCTTACCCGCCTCGAAGCTGACCTTGCCAACCGCGACGGCGCCGCAATCAGAGGCGTCAGCAGCATGCTGGCAGCCGAGGCCGCCGAAACCAGGGTATTGTTTATCTTTGCCGATGGAATGCCTTCCGACCGCGATTATCCGGATGGCATACGCGACACCGAGATGGCGGTAAAAGAAGCGGCGGACCGGGGTGTAAAAGTATTCTATATCCTGACCAAAAACACGACCACCATGTCACTTACCGAACGTTCCCAATTCAACCGTATCTCCCGGTTTGCCACGGACCGAAAAATAGTTTACCATCCGTCCCAGCTCCCGTTCAAAACACGGGATCTGTTCACCGCTCATCTTGTTTAAAAAAACATGGCTAACGGCAACCACCGACATACAGGTTCGAGGGCGAAAATCGGTCGGCGCCGGGGAGGTCGCCGGGTGCAGCCCCCAGGCTCACCCCGGGCAACCAGGAAAAACTATCCGGTTCATTCCGCTGTATTCAGGAAAGATCCTTCAATAGAACGAAACCTGCGGCGAATGGAAGGCCGCCCGGAAGCAGAAACCGCATCCAATATAATCTCTTTTCTGGCTTGCCGAGGAACCGACATTCAGGCCCTGCGAGCTTTCGCCGAAGCGATTTCGGAGATTACGCCCCGAGGCCAAACTGCCCGCGCATTAAATATCCTCAAACGTGCGGTGGTCAAAGACAGGCAGGCAGCCGTTCGTCTGCCGGTGATTTTTCTGCGAAATCCTTTACTTCTGCGAGCGAAAACGAACTCGCTTCTCACCCTGGCGCGGATGGAGCCTTTCATCGCCTTCTCTGAAATCACCGACTTCCTGCGACCGGAAGATGCGGACACTCTGGCTGCCGCGTATAAAACCGCCGTATCGATGTTTCCCCGTCCGGATACCAGGGAACTTTTTTTCGCCGTTTTAAACGAAAAAATGCATCAAGCGGAAAAACCCGCCGAAAAGATGCGCATAGCCTCGGTCTGGGCGGAAAATCTGGTTTCTCTTCTGAATCGGCAACATCGC
>DSCZ01000301.1 GCA_011048855.1 Desulfobacteraceae bacterium
CGTTTCCTGCTGTTTTCGCTGTTCTTTGCGGCTTTGCGACTTGGCGCGATGCAAAATCTTTTCGGGTCTTCGACCGAACAATAAGGATTTCGCGGATACAATCCGCTCCCACAGAACATTAGAGATCAACTATCAGTTGGCAGAAAAAAGAACTACATGAAAAACAAACGACGCCGATACCGACACCAACACCAACACTTACACTTACACCGGCGGTGCGGACCAGGCCAGGATTTCATTTCGGCACTCCGGATACTCCGACGCAGATACGGAGTCAGAGTCGATTACGACAACGACAACCGTTCCGCTTCCGCTCCACTGACAACGATTTAACTCAAGGCGAATAAAGGCCGTGGCTGGGGGGTTCGATGCGGGGGATTCATCTGTAACGTCTAATCCGCTACCTCCAAAACGGTTCAAGAAGCAGCGAGCACCCGGTAACCGAACCATTCGGGGATTGCAGTGACCAGGCCACTCCAAAACGTACAGATAATCAGCACCGCAATAGAGGCTAGAAGGAAAGGTACGATGGCCCTGGAAACGGACTCGAGCCGCATCCGACTTATCGAGCAGGCTACGAACAGACAGACTCCAACGGGCGGTGTTGTCAGGCCGATAACCAGGTTCAACACGATGATCACACCAAAATGCAGCGGATCCACACCGATTTCGACCATCAAGGGCAAAAGAACCGGGGTCAGGATAATCAGGGATGCGGTGGTTTCCATGAACGTGCCGATCACCAGCAAAACGAAATTTACCAGCAGCAGGATGACGACCTTGCTGTCGGTGAAGGACAACATCGTTTCGGCGATCACCCGCGGCACTTCTTCGCTTGCCAGCAACCATGAAAAAATCGACGCCGTGCCGATCACCAGGAGCACCAAGGAACTGGTGAGGCCCGTCTCCAGAAGTATCGCCGGTATATCCTTAATTTTAAGGTCTTTGTATACGAACAGTCCGATGAACATAGCATAAAAGACCGCAACACATCCCGCTTCGGTCGGTGTGAAGACACCCGAAAGAATCCCTCCGACGATTAGGACCGGCATCACCAGCACCAACGCGGCATCACGCGTCGAACGGACGGTTTCTTTCAGGCCGGGTCTCGAAGCGCGCGGAAAGCCCATCCTGCGGGAACTGTGCTTTACAACCCCCGCCTGGAACAAACCCAGCAGCAATCCCGGTACGATCCCGGCCAGAAAAAGAGATGCGATAGAGACTTCCGCGAGCACCCCGTAAACGATGAACGGAATCGAAGGCGGGATCACCGGCCCGATCGTCGACGAAGTTGCGGTAAGCGCGGCCGAAAAATCGGGAGGATAGCCGTCCCTCTTCATGGCCGGTATCAGCACAGAGCCCACTGCGCTGGTATCCGCAACCGCGGCGCCGCTGATGCCGGCGAAGACCATGCTGACAGCTATGTTGATATACGCGAGCCCCCCCCTGATTCCACCGACGATGGCGGAACAGAAGGCGACAAGCCTCATGGTCATGCTTCCCCGGGACATGAGGTTCCCGGCCAGGATGAAAAAGGGAACAGCCATCAGGATAGGGTTGTCGATCCCGGTGAAAATGCGCTGGGCGAGAAGAACGAGTGGGGTCTCTCCGCGGACCGCCATCGCCGCCAGGGGAGTCAACCCGAGAACAAAGGCAACCGGGATTCCCAAAGCAAGGAGGAAAACAAAAGACAGCAAGAGAACAGCGGTTATCATCTGCCGGTCACCTCAAAAAGACCCGGTCGGAACTTTCCTCTGAACCGGATTCGAAAAAAGAGGCCAGCAGATGGATCAGCATGATCGAAACGCCCACCGGCACCGACAGATACGGAACGGACATCGGAATCCGCAATGCCGGACTGAGCTGGTAGTGGGTCACCGCAACCAGCTGGATCCCCCCCCACAATACCACGGCCAGGATAACACCGACAAAGATCCGGGATAACACAAGGACAGGCCGCTGGAATCCCATAGGCAAACGTTCCACGAGGTATGTGACCGCAATATGCTCACCACGCTTCAAAGCGACCCCTGAGCCCAGAAGAGACGCCCACACGAGGCAGTAGCGCGCGGTTTCCTCCGTCCAGAAAAGAGGAAAATCGAGGGCATACCGGAAAACCACCTGGATAAGAACAAGGACCGAAAGCAGGGCGACAAAAAAAATCACGCCCAACTCACCTGCCCGATTTACCAAATCACTCAATTTCCGCATGGCTCTCTCACCGGAGCGGCTTGTTTAAAGGCACCTTTCGATTTATTTCTGAGTCAGGATCCGCTCTACAACAGATTTCCAGTGCGGATTGGCACCGACGAATTTATCATAAACCGGTTCCATGGCCCGAACGAACACCTCCTTGTCCACGCCACGTACGTCCATCCCCCAATCTTTAAGCTCCTCAACCTGGCGGGCTTCGTTCTCCCGTATCACCTCCCGTTCGAAGACTGCAGCAGCCACGGCGGCGTCTATCAAAATCCGCTGTAAGTCAGGCGCGAGCCCCCGGAATTTCCTGAGGCCCATTGTGAGCATTGCCGGCGAATAAAAATGCCCGCTGAGGGTCAGGTACTTCTGCACCTCGTTAAGCTTCGTTGAATGAACGATCGCCACGGGATTCTCCTGGCCGTCTATGACGCTCGTCTGCAGCGCAGTATACACCTCCCCCCAGCTCATTGGTATCGCCTTTGCGCCAAGCTGCCTCACTGCAGCCAGGTGAACCGGGTTTTCCATGGTTCGGAATTTAAGACCTTTGAAATCACCGGGCTGAACCAGCGGCCGCACGGAATTCGTGAAATTACGAAAACCGTTTTCCATGAAAGCGAGCCCTTTTATCCCGCTGGACTCCAGCTTCCCGAGCAGTTCGGTTCCCACGTCTCCATCCAGAACCCGATCCACATGTGTATTGCTCACAAAAAGGAAAGGCAGGTCCAGTACCGCGAAATCAGGGGTAAAATTGGATACAGGACCGGTGGATGTAACCGCCATATCGATCGTGCCCACCTGCAAACCCTCCAGAAGCTCCCGTTCTCCTTTCCCCAGCTGGCCGCCCGCATAAACCTTCACCACAACCTCGCCTCCAGTCCGTTCATGGACCAACCGGGCGAATTCCCTGGCGCCCTCGTTGTATGCATGGTGAGGCGGCGTTACGGTCGCCAGTTTAAACGTTGTGGATGCATGAATAAAACCCGCCTGGCAGAAGATGATGACCGTAGCGGCAAACAAAAACAAACGGCTCAGACGTTTCATATACTCCCAACCCTCCTTTGTAATAGTGGATCCGTTCCCGGATATCAACGGGATATCCGCCGGTGACTCCTTGACAGTCGGTCAATCTTGCATCCCGGGAACCTGCAAGTCAAACAAAAACCCGATCATTCCCGTTCAATATAATATTCCGGTATGCAGGGATTTCAGAATATTCCAAATGAATTCCCGCTACGGTTTTTCCGCGATGATTCCGGAAACGGCCCTGTCACCGCCGATAACCCCTTCGTAGCAGCGCAAACACCGAAAACCATCAAAGAAGTGCATGAGTTCATTGTGTTTGAGCAGATGATCCGGGTTCCGGGGCCGTCCGAATAGAGCTTGGTCCACTGTGAAAGTTTCGTATACCACCACCCCTCCGCTGCGGAGGCCTTGCTTTATGCAGGGGATAAGAGGCCGATGAAGATAATTGAAGCATAGAATTACATCGTAGGCCCGGGGGAAAATGGGACAAGTTTCCGTCTCAAGGTCGACCACCCGGGCGGTCAGGAGAACACCGGCCTCCTGTGCAGCTTTCAATGCCCCGGCCACAGCCTCGGGTGAAATATCGACCCCCTCCACATCGTACCCGCAACGGGCCAGAAAAACAGCATTGCGGCCGTATCCCATGGCCAAATCCAGAGCACGACCAGCGGGGAGCAAATTCACGTTTTCGGCCAGGAAAGGGGAAGGATCGCGGGCATGTTCGTATGCCTGGGTCATATCCGCCTTTCCTTCTGAAACATCACCGTTTCCCCTGATTCCAGGAAAGCGAGGAATTCCTGTACATCCGTTAAAGGCTCTCTACAGGCGTAATTCATGCATACATAGGCCGTTGCCCTCCCGTCCATCGCCACACGGTTTTTGACGAACTCCGAGACTTCGTCAATGGCAGAGGAATCCCCGTCCGTTGAACGGAAAAGCGCTACATGGTTCGGGATGAAACGGCTGTTCAGGGCATTCAACATCTTCATTACCTCAACGCTTCCCGAGCGTCCGACCACGATGACTTCAAAACAAGGGCCAAGGGCAAAATCCAGGGAGCACAGAAACTGGGTATAGCCTGATGGGAACTTATCAACATGATCTGAAAATGTCTTCATGATACCTAACGCTTTCTCTTCGTATTCTGTTTTTCCCGTCAGGCGCGCAAGCCTGAAGAAATTACTCATAGCCACGGCGTTTCCTGAGGGAATTGCGCCGTCATAGATTTCTTTCTTGCGGACGATCAGGTCTTCACCGTCATCCGCGGTGAAAAAAAAGCCTCCATTTTGAGAATCCCAGTAATGTGCAAGCAGGATTTCTGAAAGGTTCAGCGCGGTTTTGAGGTGCACGGCATCAAACGTGGCCGCATAGAGTTCCAGCAATCCCCAGATGAAAAAAGCATAATCGTCGAGGTTGGCCATGATGTCCGCATCCCCTTCACGGTAGCGGTGAAGCAGCCTTCCTTCTGGAGTACGCATTCTTTCCAAAATAAAACCGGCCGCGTTCAAGGCGGCATGAGCGTACCGCTCATCCTCCAGCACGCGGGCACCCCTGGCAAGGGCCGCAATCATCAGGCCGTTCCAATCCGTCAGTATTTTGTCGTCTTTATGGGGGTGTATCCTCTTTTCCCGTGCCTCGAAAAGTTTTTTTCGGGCGGCGTTCAAGAGCTCTCCAGTATCCTGTACGGAAAACTCCGAAGTTATTTGGGCCGGGAGTCTGCCGGGATAGAGAATATTGGCGCCGGTGGTCTTTTTTGTCGCCTCTTCGGCGAAGTTACCTTGTTCTTTGACATTAAAAGCTTGAATGATGAATTGAGCTTCTTCTGCCGAAAGAATTCTCCTGAGTTCTTCCTCTGTCCATAAATAAAACTTCCCTTCCACCCCCTCGCTGTCTGCATCTTCGGCGGAATAAAAACCTCCTTCAGGGGATTGCATATCCCTGAGCACGTAGGTAAAAATTTCCCTCGCCACGTTGCCGTAAAACGCTTTTCCGGTGGCCTGACAGCCCTCCAGGTAAGCGAGGGCAAGCAATGCCTGGTCATAGAGCATCTTTTCAAAGTGAGGGACCAGCCATTCCCTGTCCGTGGAATAACGGTGAAAACCGTATCCAATCTGATCGAAGATGCCGCCCCGTCGCAGTTCTTGAAGTGTTTTTTCGAGCATTTCCAGGGCTTCAACGGCACCTGTACGCTTCCAGTACCTGAGAAGAAACAATAGATTGTGGGGCATTGGGAACTTGGGGGCGAGGCCGAATCCGCCATTCTTCGCATCGAACCGGGCGGAAAGCTCCCGGAAACCAGTCTCCAGGGTCTCATGATTCAGTTCTTTACCGCCATGGCTCTTTTCCAGGTCATGAAGTGCCCGCATCACGCCGGCTGCACTTTCCAGAACTTCCTTCTGCCGTGTTTTCCAGACCTGGGCGAGACGTGGAATTAATTCCATCATCCCGGGACGACCGAAACGGCCTGTCCGGGGTATGTAGGTCGCGGCAAAAAAGGGCTTTTTATCAGGGGTCATGATAATGGTAAGGGGCCAGCCACCGCTTCCGGTGGTCATCTGGCATACGGCCATGTAAATGTGGTCAAGATCCGGCCTTTCCTCCCGATCGACTTTGATGGAGATAAAATCGTCATTTAAAAGCTGTGCCACTTCCGGGTCTTCGAAGGACTCCTTTTCCATAACATGGCACCAATGACAGGTTGAATAACCTATAGAGAGAAAAACTGGTTTATTTTCCTTTCTCGCCTTTTCGAATGCTTCTTCCCGCCAACCATACCAATCCACCGGATTGAAGGCATGCTGCAACAGGTACGGACTCTTTTCATGGATCAGGGGATTCTCCCGTCGCCCCTTTTCTCCAAAATAGTTACCGTCAAAGTTCATATTCACTCTCCGTGAGGGATGACCGTTGAAATGATGCAGTCCAAGTCAACATAATCACTTGCCCGGTTTAAGCAATGAGGCGGAGACAAGCACCCTGTCCTGCTTTTTTCAGGGTTGAAAACGTCGCGCGCCCCGATTCGGCATTTCCGGATGGGAACCGGTTGAAAAACGATGGAGGATTCCGTTATCATGCTTGCAAAAAGAGCGCTGTCCATGGCGGGGGAAAAATGGCCGAGCCACCTGGCGCTATCTGAAAAACTGGTCGAGGAGATGCTGAAAACCGTGAATCCTGAATCAAAGAATTCCGTTTCAGGCGGTGCTGAAACGATCAAAGACGTCGCGGGCGTTATCCTGGCGGGAGGCCGAAGCAGCCGTTACGGCAGAAACAAGGCCCTGGTGCATCTGGACCACGTGCCTCTGATCGAAAGGGTGCTCCGTGTCATGACCTCGATTTTTCATAACGTGGTCCTCATTACAAACACACCGGACGAATACGGCTACCTCCAGATCCCCATGTCCTTGGATATCATCCCGGGATTGGGACCACTGGGAGGAATTTATACCGGGTTAAAAGTGATTCCGGCACGTTCTGCTTTTTTTGTGGCCTGTGACATGCCTTTTCTAAACCCCTGCCTCATCCGCCATATGGTGGCGGTCAGGGAGGAATTCGACGTGGTGGTCCCGAGAATTTCCGGAAAGGTGGAAGCCCTTCACGGGTTGTACAGCAAGAAATGCCTGAGCAACATCGAAAGCCAGATCAAGTCCGGGACTTACCAGATCTTCCGGTTCTTCTCCGCGGTGTCGGTACGCTTTGTAGATGACGATGAAGTCAAAAAATGGGATCCCGCCCTTCGGTCCTTTCTTAATATCAACACCCCGGACGAATTAAAACGCCTTGGACGGCCCGAACCAGAGGGAGGGATCGAAATAGGCGATCGTACCTTTCGGCAGGGATGATGACGTTACGACGTCATGAAATCTACATCAGATGTGAATGTTCGTTAGTGTCCAACCATCTTCGTATGCTTCATGCCAACCCTCAGATACAGGCTGCACGCTGTAAAATCGTTCCCGGTCGGCCTCTTTCCGGTATCAACTTTTGGATTCATATGATGACAGGTTATACCAATTGATGAACTCATTCTCTCTCCTTGTGTTTATGCAGGCTAACGGCGAAAGCCAGAGGCAACCCGGGCTTCCACTGGCTTGGTTAGTTTCCATCCGGAAATGGTTCTTTTGCCCAATCTCTACGTCAAACTGCGGGCTTTCTTGTGCGACGTACTCCAGTACGTCTCCGCGCAACCCCTCGTTTTCCTTGATCTTGGGCAAAATC
>DSCZ01000302.1 GCA_011048855.1 Desulfobacteraceae bacterium
ATTTAATTATAAATGTTAAAAATTCTACTCCCTCCGGGTCGAAGAGGTGGATGAAAGGAGGCATCGTGAAAGAATGTTTAAAGGCTTTTGTCTCTTGTGCCGTGGTGTTTGCGGCCTTCATTCTGATGACGGTGGAACCGGTACGGGGTTCGGCCGGCGATGATTTCACCGTTTGGCTTGAAGGGGTGAAACGGGAGGCATCCGCGGCCGGAATATCACAAGCAACGATCGAATCGGCTTTCGAAGGGCTGGCGCCTGTGCCGCGTGTCATCGAGCTGGACCGACGTCAGCCGGAGGTGACACGAACCTTCGCAGCCTACCTTCGAAGCGCTGTGTCTCAGCAGCGCATAAAACAGGGTAAGCGGCTCCTTGAAGCCAACCAAGCGCTCCTTGACGAAATAGGATTACGATTCGGGGTTCCGCCTCGGTACCTGGTGTCATTGTGGGGTATAGAATCGAACTACGGGCATTATACGGGCGGTTTTTCGGTGGTAGGCGCCCTTGCCACGCTTGCCCACGACGGGAGACGTAGTTCGTTCTTCCGCACCGAATTGCTGAATGCTCTGAAAATAATCGACCAGGGTCATATTGATCCGGTCGATATGACGGGATCGTGGGCCGGGGCAATGGGACAGGTGCAGTTTATGCCGTCTTCGTTTCTTTCTTTTGCGGTGGATCACGATGAGGACGGCCGTCGGGACATATGGAACAATATATCCGATGCGTTGGCCTCGGCCGGGAATTATCTGAAACGGTCAGGGTGGTCGACGGGGCTCAAATGGGGCAGGGAGGTTGGACTGCCGGAGGGTTTCGATTCGTCGCTCATGGGCCTGGATGTCAAAAAGAATATCGATGAATGGGCCCGGCTGGGCGTGCGACGTGTCGACGGAGGAGAGCTGCCGGCCGGATCGGAAATAGCGGCTTCCGTCGTGCAGCCGGACCGGGGCGGCAGATCTTTCCTGGTATATGACAATTTTCGCGTGCTTCTTAAATGGAACCGGTCCGTCTATTTTGGGCTGGCCGTGGGCCTGTTGGCCGACGCCGTTGTATCGCAGTGATTCCGCCGGGCTTCGCAGCAGGTCGAAAAACCTCTCGTTGTCCGGAACCATCGTTCCCCCGCCTCGTTTTTTTGAACCCGGGAGGCGGTTTATGATGAAAATGTCCGACCGGGTTCATTGCCTTGAATATGCCCGGTATCCGAAGAGGTTTACTTGATGAAAGAGCTATTGTCGTTTGCGGCTTTTATAGCGACCTTTATTTCACTTTACGGTTTGCTGAACTACTACTTTTATCGTAAAGCCGCTGGATGTATTTCCTGTAAATCCTGGGGAAAAGCCCTGCCGGCGGCTTTTTTGCTGTTGATGGTATTCGCCCCTTTCTTGGTTAATTTTGCATCCGCAGCCGGGTTGCACAATGTGGCGCTTGTTTCCGCCTGGATTGGCTATACATGGATGGCAGCGGTTTTCCTTTTTTTCTGCGTGCATGCGGCCGTGGATATCGTGTCTGTAGTCAGGTGGATTTTTTTGCGTATTTCGGGGCGGTCGCGTGCCGTTTTTGAAAGGCGTCGGGCGGTGTTCGCGATTTCAGCGGCCATGGTTTCGGCGGCGTTGGCATGGGGGTTTTTAGAGGCGCGCACCATCCGAATTGAGCATGTCGGAATTTATTCGGATAAACTTTCCGAGCCGGTAAGGATCGCCCACCTCTCGGACCTGCATTTCGGAGTGATGAACGGGGAGAGGTTTGCGGCAAAGGTGGCCCGGCTTCTGGAGGAAATCAATGCGGACATCGTTGTTTCAACCGGAGATATGATTGACCGCGGCCTTGCGGATTTTGAAGGGACGGCGGCGGTTCTGCGCGGGGTTACGGCAGCGGCAGGTAAATACGCGGTGGCAGGGAATCACGAGTTTTACACCGGAATAGAGAAATCGGCGGAGTTTCACGAAAAGTCCGGTTTTACGTTTTTGAGGAATAGTGCGGTGTTCGTATCCGATCGCTTGACCATCGCGGGGGTGGACGATCCGGCAGGCAGGAGATATGGCATAAATCCCGATTTTTTCGAACGCCGTCTGCTGGATGGTGTGCCGCCGGAGCGTTTCACACTACTGCTCAAACATCAGCCGGTGCCGGCTGCCGGTTATGACCTTCAGCTTTCCGGACACACCCACGGAGGCCAGATATTTCCTTTCAATTTCATTGTCGGGATGGTCTATCCGCGGGTAAGGGGGTTCCACGAGCTGGAATGCGGCTGTTCAATGTACATAAGCAGGGGGACCGGTTTCTGGGGCCCGCCGCTCCGGCTTTTCGCGCCGCCTGAAATCACGGTGATAGAGATACGACCTGAAGAAAGCTGAAATCTCCACCCTCCCTACCTTCTTAAATCTTCCCGCTCTCTCATGCTCAACGAGATCCGTTTACGGTCGATGTCGATGTCGAGGACCGTTACTTCCACTTTCTGGCGGACTTTTACGACTTCCGCAGGATCCTTGACGTACCTGTCGGCCAGCCTGCTGATGTGAACAAGGCCGTCCTGGTGGACTCCTATATCAACAAAAGCACCGAAGGCGGTGATGTTGGTGACGATGCCCGGAAGTTTCATCCCGGGTTTCAGATCGTTCAGGTTTTCGACGTCCTCTCTGAAAGCTGGTGGTTCGAAATGCTCTCTGGGGTCCCGGCCCGGCTTGGCAAGCTCCTGGACGATGTCTGTCAGGGTTGGAAGCCCCACCGTTTCCGTTACGTAACGTTCGAAGGGTATGGTTTTGCAGAAATCGGCATTACCCGCCAGTTCCATGAGCGAACAGCCCAGGTCCGCGGCAATTTTTTCCACCAGCGGATAGCTTTCCGGGTGCACCGCACTTGAATCAAGAGGGTTTGCCGCCCCATTTATTCTGAGAAACCCCGCCGCCTGCTCGAAGGCCTTTGGACCGAGCCTGGGAACCGCCTTAAGGCCCTGTCTGGACAGGAATGGTCCGTTTTCATCCCTATATTTCACCAGCTGCCTTGCAAGTTGAGGCCCCAGGCCGGATACATACGCGAGCAATTGGGCGCTTGCGGTGTTCACCTCTACACCGACTGCGTTCACGCAGCTTACAACTACGTCGTCAAGGCTTTTTTTGAGTGACCGCTGGTCCACGTCATGCTGGTACTGGCCGACGCCGATGGCCTTTGGGTCTATCTTGACCAGCTCCGCTAGAGGATCCATCAGCCGTCTGCCGATGGAAACCGCCCCCCGGACCGTGAGATCACGGTCCGGAAACTCTTCCCGGGCCGCCTCGGATGCCGAGTAGACCGATGCACCGCTTTCATCCACCATGATAAGGGTTATGGACGCCGGAAGGCCGATGCCTCTCAAGAATCTCTCGGTTTCGCGACCTGCAGTGCCGTTTCCAACCGCGATGGCTTCGATGTGAAATTTATCACAGAGCGCTTTTACATGTTGGGCGGCTTCAATATCGGCACGCTCGTTTTTGTGAGGATAAATAGTGTCGGAGTGGAGGAGTTTCCCCTGGGCGTCCAGGCACACCACCTTGCAACCGGTTCTGAACCCGGGGTCGACGGCAAGCACTCGTTTGCGCCCCAGGGGAGGCGCGAGGAGGAGCTGCCTCAGGTTTTCGGCGAAAATGTTTATTGCTTTTTCATCTGCCCGTTTCTTGGTTTCGAGCCTGATTTCGGTTTCGATGGAATGGGAGAGGAGGCGCTTGTAGGCGTCTTCCACCGCAAGCCTCACCTGCCCGGAGGCCGCGCAGAAGCCTTTGATGAAAAGTGTTTCCAGCAGGCTGACGGCTTTCTCCTCCGGGACCGTTACCCGGAGCATGGTGAAACCTTCCTTTTCGGCTCTGCGCATGGCAAGCACCCTGTGCGACGGGGCAGAGGACACAGGCTCACTCCATTCGAAATAATCCCGGTATTTGACTCCCTGTTCCTCCATGCCTTCAACGACCTTGGAAATAAATTCACCGTCGGTCCTGTAAAGTTTCCTGACGGCTTCCCTTGCATTTTTGTTTTCATTGACCCATTCGGCGATGATGTCCCTGGCCCCGGCAAGGGCCTCTTCCATATCGGCCACCCCGTCTTCGGGACGCACAAAAGGGGCTGCAGCCGATTTCAGGTCATCGGTTTGCTGCTCGAAAATCTCAATTGCGAGCGGTTCGAGGCCTTTTTCCTTTGCGGCTGTTGCCCTGGTGCGTCTCTTCGGGCGGTAGGGGAGGTAAATGTCTTCGAGTTCGGTGAGGCTCCATGCCGCCTGGACAGTCGCTTTCAATTCATCGGTAAGGACACCTTGCTCTTCCAGTGAGCGCAGGATGGCCTCACGGCGCTTATCCAGTTCGGCGAGCTGGACCAGACGGTCCCTGATCGTTGATACCGCTACTTCGTCAAGAGATCCTGTGGCTTCTTTTCTGTACCTTGCTATGAAGGGAACCGTGGCCCCCTGTTCAATGAGTGCTGCAGCCGCCTGCACGCGGCCGGGCCGGATCTGCAGCTCCGCCGCTATGGTTTCTATGTGTGCTTCGTTCATTCAAATCTCCAAATATCAAAACTTTCAAAAAAGAGTTTCCCGGATCAAGCCGCATATATCTTTATTTCCTGCGATAAGAGATATGCCTCGTTTTTCCGTCAGGTATTGCACTTCGCCTCCGGCCTCTTCAATCAGCAATGTTCCCGCGGCCACATCCCACAGATTGAGATTCAATTCCCAGAACCCATCAAAGACGCCCGCCGCAACCAGGGAAAGATCGTAGGCGGCTGAGCCGGTTCTTCTTAAGCCCCTTACGAGTGGGACCATGCGCGCGAAGTAGGCGGCGTTGTTTTCCTGGTGCTCGGCCCTGTCATAGGGAAATCCGGTGGCGAGGACGCACTGGTATAAAGAGTTTTTCTGTGAGACGAACACCCTTCTGCCGTCCACAAAGGTTCCCTTTCCGGCGCCGGCGCTGAACATCTGGCCCAGCACCGGCACGTACACGACGCCTGCCATTGATTTTCCCCTGTGCTGCAGCGCAATGGAAATACAGAAAAGATGGAAGCCCTGCGCAAAATTGGTCGTGCCGTCGAGGGGGTCCACAACCCATCGCCATTCGGATTCCATGGAGTGCGGGGCAGCTTCTTCTGACAGGATGCCGTGGCCTGGAAAGCAGCGTTTTACCTCATCCATGATAATCTGCTCGGCCCGGCGGTCGGCTTCGGTCACTAGATCCACGCGGGTTGATTTACTGGAAATCTCGAGGTCGCTTCTTCCGAAAAAATCCATCAAAGCAGCACCCGCCTTCCTGGCAGTGGATTCGGCGAATTGGAGGGCCTCATCAAGAATTCCATCGTCGGTTTTCAATGTCGTTCCTCCCTGAAATTTCAAAAGAGAGCCGGCTCTCGGCTGGACCAAGCTATAACACGGGCGAAAGGCTGTGCCAAGCCCCCAGTGGCCGAGGTGTCGGAGCTCCCCGGATGCATGGCGGACCCATGTCGGGCTAAAAAGGGTGATCCGGGAAAGACCCTACATGTGGCGCCAGGCCACCTTTTGAATCATCTGGGAGAAACCTGCGCCGAGAGAAAATATCGACCCAATGGAAAGGTTCCGGCCTGCGGTTTCGTCAAAAAAGACGTTCAGACTGGAGCCCATCCCCTCTGCCGGGGACCAGTAGCATATCATTGCCGGAACCAGGGGCAGGAAGCGAAGCACGACGGAAACGTCGGACTGAAACTGCGGATCCACCTCTTTTCCGTTGAAAACGTGTACTATGTGGTCGAAGAGTTCGATGGATTCATCCGCCACCTTTTTCATGGGTTCTTCGCAGCGTTTTTTGAAAAGCGGGTACTGGGCACGGCCGCCGTCCAATTCGCGGAGAGACACCCAGTTGCCTGTGGGAGGAACGCCGGCGGAGCGGATTACATAGTCGAGAAAAGGGCCTGCGACCCATGGATTGATGTGTATTTCTGAGTGAAGGTTTCCTTCCGCATCGACTGAAAAATCCTTCCCCAGGATTTTCACCGTTAATCTGCCGTTGGAAAACTTTCCCCCGATGCGGTCTGCGACAGCAGGAAGATCGAGCTTCTGCACCTCTTTTTTCATCTCTTCAATGGCTTCCTCGCGGTTGTCGGAAACTATCTTTTCGGTTTGATCTTCCTCCTTGAGGCTTTCAACGATTTTACGATCGACCCTGGGGCATTCGGCGAGGCTTCTCCGTCGCTGGAAGACCGCGCCGGCGAAAGCCAGGCAGGTCTTTTCACCGCATTCCCCGCAGTTGGATTTGTCGAGCAGTTTCAAGATTTCCACGGGATTGTCGAGCACCGTCATCTGTATGACTCCTTTTCTTTTTTGTTCAATGATTATCGGTCAACTCAACCCCCATTGTCAACGTGGGTCCCCTCTGTGCCCGGGTTTTGCCGGTTTCTTGCTGCTGAAATTCTACAGACGTTTCAAATGTACGCACCCGATGTATCGCACTAAAATTATTATTCGGGGATAGTGTGTCGGAAGATATTCATGTACGATGGGGACAGGGAGGACAGGCTCAAACAGCCTGTCGTCCATGCGATTGAACGATGAACCATCGAGAACGGGGGTGAGCGCCATGACGGAGCCATGGAGAAGAGATGTGGAGATGAACCATCTCCACCCGGTTTGCAGGGAGAAGGTGCAGGGTGTTTTGGATGCCTGTGAGAGGGAGGACATTCCCTTCAGGATGTTCGAAGGGTACCGGTCGCCGCATCGGCAACAGTATCTCTATGAGCAGGGCCGGACCAGGCCGGGATCCATCGTGACCCACGCCGGCCCTTGGATTTCAATCCACCAGTACGGCCTGGCGGCGGATTTCGTGCTCTATGAAAACGGTGGCTGGAGCTGGGATACCTCCGGGAGCAGGGGAGATTGGTGGTCGCGGTTGCACGAGATCGGCAGGGAGCAGGGCCTGGAGCCCTTGAGCTGGGAGATGCCCCACCTGCAGAGGTCCGGGGTTTCGCTCTCCGACCTCAAGGCGGGTCAATATCCCGCTGGCGGTGACCTGTCCTGGGCAGAATGCCTCGAATCCGCCATCGTCTCGTGGACCGGGGTACCGCCTGGCCCTGTCGTTCCGGACCTTGTGCCCGAGCGTCCGCCGCTGGATCCGGGGGGCGCCGGGCCCGCATTTCCCGACTTCGTGCCGCCCCCCGCCGCGGACTGGCACAATCGTTTCGGCGGCCGAGAATGGCGCTACGATGCGGACGGGGTGTACATCCGAGACTATTACGGCGGTCGAAGGCCCCTCCGAACGCCCGGCGAGCCCAGCACCTGCCGCAAGATCTGGGAAATCTACGGCCCGTCCATTGTAACCGCCTGCGACAGGTTCCAGTTTTCGCCGGCCCTCATCATGATGACCATCGCCACCGAAACCGCCTTTGCCAGGAAGGCCGGCTTCACCGGACCTCTGACCTTCCGTTGGGAGCCCCATGTGGAGGTGAAGGACGTGAAC
>DSCZ01000527.1 GCA_011048855.1 Desulfobacteraceae bacterium
CCATGTGCGGGTCTCCGGTTTGTTTTCGCTACTCAACGAAATCAATTGAAATGAACCACCTTGAAATCTATGCAGTCACGATGATCGTGCTGTTCATATCGACTTTCACGCGATCGACAATCGGCTTCGGCGATGCGGTCATCGCCATGCCTGTTCTGGCTGTCATCCTGGGGGTAAAGACGGCTACACCGGTCGTGGCTCTCGTCGCCTGCGTAATATCAATATCTATTGTCTACAAAAACCGAACCTCGATCGATTTTCAAACCGTCCTACCGCTGGTTGTCTCTTCGCTGCTGGGAATTCCCATCGGCCTGCTGATTCTTAAGGGAGCCTCTGAAACATTGATGAAAACCCTTCTCGGCTTCGTTGTCGCCGGCTACGGCCTGTTCGGGCTGGTCAAACCGCCGCTTACCCCGATGGGTGAAAGAAAAAGCGTCACAGCTCTCTGTGGTTTCATCGCGGGAATTCTCGGAGGAGCATACAACGTGAACGGCCTGCTGATAGCCATTTACGGAGCGATGAAACGCTGGCCCCCTCAGCAGTTCAGGGCTACCATGCACGGCTATTTTCTCCCTACCGGATTTTTCATCATGGTCGGTCACGGCATATCCGGGCTCTGGAACACCCATGTGTTCACATTGTTCGGATTGGCGTCGCCCGCCGTGCTTCTTGCGATCTATCTGGGCGGAAAGTTGAACCGATCGCTTCGCCCCGGCTCCTTCGAACGCTATGTGCACGGATTTCTTCTGATTCTGGGGGTGGCTCTCGTTATCCGCACAGTCGCTTGACTTGACGGTTAGGCCGCCTTGCTGTATTACCTCCACATCAGAATCGCAAATCCAGAGGGGGGAAAGCTTCATGCCTGAACATGGCTTCATATTGAAATGGGACAAAACGATCCAGGAACTCGCAGCGCGCGCAGTTTTTTATGTTCATGAACGCACCGGAGCCGAGCTCCTGTCCATTGTCAACAATGACGAAAACAAAGTGTTCGGAGTCACATTCCGTACTCCGCCGACGGATTCCACCGGCGTAGCCCACATACTCGAACACTCGGTGCTTTGCGGGTCGCGTAAATACCCGGTCAAAGAGCCTTTCGTCGAGCTTTTGAAAGGCTCCCTTCAAACGTTTTTGAACGCCTTCACCTACCCGGACAGAACCTGCTACCCGGTTGCAAGCCAGCACATTGAGGATTTCTACAATCTCGTGGATGTCTACCTGGACGCGGTATTCTACCCCAGGCTTACTCCACAAATTTTCATGCAGGAGGGCTGGCATTACGAATTCGACCCGGAAGAGGGTCTTTCGCTTAAAGGTGTCGTATACAACGAGATGAAAGGCGCGTATTCTTCGCCGGACAACCTGCTTGCAGAATATTCACTTCAATCCATTTTTCCCGACACCCCTTACGGACTCGATTCCGGCGGCGACCCGAAAGTGATCCCGGAGCTTACTTTTGAGCAGTTTTCCTCGTTTCACTCGCGCTTCTATCACCCATCGAACGCCCGTTTCTATTTCTGCGGCGATGACCCTTCGGATCGCCGGCTCGCTGTCCTGGATGAATATCTGAGGGAATTCGACCACCTGCATGTGGACTCCAGCATCCCGGCCCAGCCTCGATTTTCTGCGCCCAAACGGTTGACGCGCTCCTTTGCCGCGGGGGAACAGGAACCCTCCGCCCCCAGGGGGATGGTGACCGTAAACTGGCTGCTCTCAGAAAATACGGATGTGGACGCCAATTTTTCGATGCACGTACTCGAATACATCCTCCTGGGCATGCCGGGATCACCTCTTAGAAAAGCACTCATAGACTCCGGGCTGGGAGAAGATCTGGCCGGGGAAGGTCTCGGAGCGGAGCTGAGGCAGAGTTACTTTTCAACCGGCCTCAAAGGCGTCAGGCTCGAAAAACTTGAAGCGGTGGAGCCGCTCGTACTTCAAACTCTCGCATCGCTTGCTGAAAACGGGATCGATCCGGAAACGATAGAGGCGGCGTTGAACACCATCGAATTCAAGCTTCGGGAAAACAATACCGGCAGGTTCCCGAGAGGGCTTATACTCATGCTCCGGGCCGTCACCTCCTGGCTCTACGGAGGAGACCCCACCGCACTCCTGGCCTTCGAAGGGCCTCTAGAAAAGGTCAAAACAGCCTCTGGAAAGCCCGGATTTTTTGAAAACCTGATCCGCACGATGTTCCTTGAAAACCAGCATAGAACTACACTTCTCCTGACTCCGGACCCGAAGCTCGGAGCAGCCGAAGAAGCCGCGGAAAAGCAAAGACTGGCAGGGATACGGGCCCACATGAATTCAGAACAGCTCGAGAAAATCTCCCAGGCGGCGGCGGAACTGGAAAAGCTGCAGCAGTCACCGGACCCTCCTGAGGCGCTCGCATCAATTCCGGTGCTCAAAAGAGAAGATCTTGAACCGTATAATAAAAAGATTCCGTGTGAAAACTTCTCCATTGAAGGGATACCGGCCCTGTATCATGAACTTTTCACAAGCGGAATCGTTTACCTGGATATCGGGTTCGATCTCCACATGCTGCCTGCGTCCTACATTCCTTTTATCCCGTTTTTCGGCCGATGCCTGGTGGAAATAGGCACCGAAAAAGAGGACTTTTCTTCTCTTGGAAGCAGGATCAGCAGAATAACAGGCGGAATCTCCCCGCATACACTGACCGCCTCTCTTCGTGGCTCCCACCAATGCGCCGGCTGGTTGTTTCTGCGGACCAAAGCCGTTGAATCCCGTTTGCACGAACTTGCTGACCTTCTGAAGGATATACTGTTAAGGATGAATCTTGATAACAAGGGCAGATTCACCCAGATGCTGCTGGAAGAAAAAGCACGGCTGGAAGAAAGCCTTATCCCCGGTGGCCACCAGGTTGTCAGCACCCGCCTTCGGGCTCATTTCAACGAGGCAGGCAATGCAGCCGAGCAAATGGGCGGTGTCAGCCAGCTCTTCTTCCTCCGTGAACTTGTCGAACGCGTGAAAAACGACTGGCCGTCTGTCCTGGAAGCTCTCGAAGATATCCGCCGCACCCTGATCAACCGCCGTGCGGCCATCATCAATATCACCGCAGGCTCCTGGAACGAGGCAGGGGAAACAGCGGCCTCCATTCTTGCCTCTATCCCGGAATGCCCGGTAGGGCGAACCGAATGGAACTGGCCGCGCACTGCGCCGTTTGAGACACTGACAATCCCGAGCCAGGTCAATTACATCGGAAAAGCCATGAATCTGTTTGAGTTTGGCTACACTTTCAGCGGCTCCTCGCTCGTGATAACCAGGTACCTTCGGAATTCCTGGCTCTGGGACCGGATACGGGTCCAGGGCGGTGCATACGGGGCTTTCTGTGCGCTTGACCGCTTCAGCGGAGTGCTGACGTTCGTTTCGTATCGTGACCCTCAGGCGGATCGAACCATAGAGGTTTTCGACGGTGCGGCCGCATACCTGGAATCCCTCGTTCTGAACGAGCGTGAACTCACCAAGAGTATAATCGGGGCCATAGGCGACATCGACGCCCACATGCTCCCTGATGCTAAAGGTTTCTCGAGCCTGGCCAGGCATTTGACCGGTGACGATGAAGATTTGCGCCGGAAGATGCGGAATGAAGTCCTCAACACCGAAAGCAGGCACTTCCGGGAATTCGGGGAAATGCTCGATGATGCGCGGAAACGCGGAATCGTCGTTGCGCTCGGATCTCCCTCTTCGCTCCGGGAGCGGTTGAACAGAGGCCCGGGGCAACCCACGGAGATAAAAGTCCTCTGACGAACACTTTACCGCGAAAATCATTCAAGCTGGTTTCCATCCGGTATTTCCGGATGGACAAAAGCTATAAAGTCCCGGCCCATAAAACGACTGCCGGCCGTTCAGCTTTGTTGGTTATCACCTGGCGGTTCGGGTTAGCGAAATAATGCACCGCATCCCCTGCACGCATATGTATCGTTCTGTCGGCATGGACCAGCTCGACGGCTCCTTCGAGCACACAGAGAATCTCCTGCCCGTTTTTGATGTTTTTTCGTACCGGAATCGAAGTCCCGGTATCCAGATGAAGGATTGCGCTGTCAAGGCCCTGGCGGTCCTCGGGTGAAAAAAAGCGCCTCGTGGCAAATCCGGTATGTGGAAGATCAACCTCGTCCCACTCGGAGCGCGGGATATACACCAGTTGTTCGTGTTTATTGATTTCGTTCAGCAAATCACCGGCATGAACCCCCAGTGCGTTGCAGATGTTTACCAGGGTGTCCACAGAAGGCGAATTAACGCTGTTTTCGACCTGGCTTAAAAAACCTTCCGATATTCCGGCCTTTTCAGCCACAGCCCGTAGCGTGAGTTTTTTCTCTTTTCGGTGTTTTCGGATCAGCAAACCTAAATTCATTCTTGAATCTCCATAATCAGCAGCAGGCATTCCACTTTCCCTGAATGCACTTCTTAAGCATTGATAAATATTAATTTATACTAATATTTACAATATGTCAACACGGAAAATCCGAACTGCCCCGGACCGTAAGAGCCATGATAAAATTTTTTAGTGTGATCTCTGTCGAAAACCTTGACTTCAACAAAATTTCAATTACAATGCCCCTATCCATCCAGGGCCTTGCAAGTGAGGGAGGCCGGTTTCCTTACCGGAGGTATTTCCATTGTCATTCGTGGCGACCTTACGTGTGGAACCATGGGAACTCTACGAAAGGAGGTCGTCATCATGGCAGATGGTATAGTGAAGTGGTTCAACGAGCAAAAAGGCTTCGGCTTCATTGAGCAGGAAAATGGCCCGGACGTATTTGTCCACCATTCCGGCATCAATGCGGTTGGATTCAAGACCCTTAATGAAGGTGACCGCGTTACCTTTGACCTGGAGCAGGGTAAAAAAGGCCCCGCAGCAGTCAACGTCACCGTCGTTTAACCCCGACCGAGACCTTTAAGCCTCCTGCGGTCTCCGCAGGGGGCTTTTTCTCTGTCGGCTTAAGAGAAATAGCATAAATTTGAGCATCAGAAACGATTTTATTGTCTAATTGGTATGCTCGGTTTTGCATAGACCATTCACGGCGGCAAACGGAACCGTCGGGAAAGGAGCATGTTGTGGATTCAGGTGATACCGTTTTTCAAATTGAATTTTCGAATTCCCGGCAGCAAACCGAGATCTCTCTTTCCAGCTTACATCATAAAACTTTAGAATTTTTGGAACATTACGCTAAACCCCACCTGACAGGGAAAAACTTCGCTGAGCTTGTGGGTGAAGGCAGTGGAGAAGTGCGGTTGGCCCGCCTTCTGGCAGCTACGGGTTTCCAAAATGATGCCGGCGGATTTTTTGCTGAATTGACTCGAAAATTAAGTCGCATAAACGGCGGCGAAAATGCCTCTGTTGAGGTGAACAGCGTTGAAATACCCTCCCTTCTGTGTACTGCACTGCTGGAATTGATGATGCCCGGTGATAAGTTCATTTCGATAAAAGACGTGGCTCAATTTGAAAACCTGACAAATGTCACCGTCCCGGGAAGTGAGCGGGATATGCTCCAGGAAGTCATAGACACATACCCCGTAAGGCTGTCGATGCATGCATTGCGCCAGATGCGGGTGTCCCGTGCGGTTGGTTACCAGTATGCCCCGTTCGTCCAGGAACTGGACCCGGTAGGCCAGGTTAATACATGGATCGGTCAGTTTCATGAGGGACTCCTGGAGCAGATGTACAAGAACCGGGTGATCTTTCTCCTCAATATGAGCTGCCCAGTATACTGCCGTTTTTGCTTCAGAAAACACAAGGATCTCCGCAATCAACCCAATCCGACGCCGGAAGATGTGCTTCGAGCAGTCGAATACGTCCGTAATACGCCCACTATAAAAGAGATTGTTATCACCGGCGGCGATCCGTTTCTTGCTAAAAAAAACATGATGACCGCAATCGACGGTTTGAAGGAAATTCCTCACGTTCAGACACTGCGCCTCGCGACCAGGTGCGTATCCTACTATCCCCATCTGTTTTACGACAAAGACCGTTTCTGGCTTGAATATCTCAAGATGAAAAGCATAGAACTCGGGATGAAAGGGAAACGCATAGAGTTGGCGACACACTTCATCCACCCTGACGAAGTATCAATCCAGGCACTGGACATCATTGGTGAACTGGTGTCGAACGGCATACCGGTCTATGTCCAGACTCCGTTCCTGAAAGAATGCAACGACCGCGGACCGGAGCTTGTCAGGCTCTTCAGCCTGCTTCGGGGAGCCGGGGCGGAACTCCATTATATCTATATACCTTGCAGCCCAATACAGGGAAACAGCGTTTACTGGGCTCCGATCTCCAGTGGTCTCAATGTCGCGGCCCATCTCCGTGCCCACCTGTCCGACCGTGTTATCCCCAGGATTTGTACCGCTACGCCGATAGGAAAAATCGACTGGTTTTCGAGCGGATGGGCGGTGGAACAGGACGAATCAGATGAACATTTCATCTGGATCAGAACCCCATATACACCTGGTTTTTTTAAGGATTTCGCAGACAACGTCGATGCCCAAAGTGTCGTCAGGCAAAACCCGGAAGGAACGCTTGATGCCAGGTTCATGGCTGAAATCGGTGACAAATCCTGCTTTCTCGGTAAAAGATCGAAGGTGTCAGCAGGGGATCAAGAAAACCACATGGACTCACTGGCACGATTCAGGGAAGAAGCCTTACAAAACCAGAAAATCGCATGTTCCGCGGTACCTGTAGGTTCCCTCAGGATTGCCAGGCCTCATGAAACACGCGTAGAGCTTGACACCGGCGGCGGCGAGCAGGAACTGGCCTATATCCGCGATGATGACCGGATAACCGACGTGCTTATTACATCGGAAACCGATGCCATCGACAGACTGCACGAAGCTGGACTTTTGATAGAAGAAATTCGTCGTATGCGACATGTAAACGCGGTTCGACTCCGGAGCGTCAAATTCAACTACGACCCTGGAATTTATACCGGTGCCGTGATATCCAGGCTCGCCCGGTTGAACAGCCTTAATGCAGACAGCCCACTACGGTTGGAGATCGAAACCCAGTTTCTCCACTCAAAAGAGATCATTGCGGACCACGGAGAACTCGCCTCCCGTCTGCGCCGGCACGGCGTCACGGTTTACAGCAACATACCATTGCTCCATGGAGTCAACGACACGGCTTCGGAAATTCAAAAAACAGCCTATACTCTCCGGAGCCTCGGCATTGAATTCCATCACCTTTATGTCGCAGGCCACCCAATCCAGAGGTTCTGGAGTCGAACCCATCCCATCGATATTCCGGATGTAAGCGATATCGCCTCCCGGGTCCGTATGGAAGGAAGCGGCAGGGAAATTCCAAGATACATCATAATGACCGAACTCGGAGAGGTGGACTTCGGCCTGACATCAAGACTTTTCAGAAGAAACGGGGGCCTTGCGGCCGTGCTGCTGCCTTACGATCTTGAATAC
>DSCZ01000304.1 GCA_011048855.1 Desulfobacteraceae bacterium
GGAAAATTGCGTCTCTTGTTCGTCGGGCGGTTAAGACCAAGCCTGATGGCCGTTATGAGGAAATGGGCATCCGCAGTTTTGGTAAGGGCACGTTCCAGAAGCCGGTGTTGACAGGCAAGCAGATCGGCAACAAACGGATTTACACCATCCACGAAGGCGACCTCGTCTTCAACAATGTCTTTGCTTGGGAAAAGGCGATAGCCGTCGCCAAGGCCGAAGACCATGGCCGGGTCGGATCACATCGCTTCATTACCTATGTGCCCCACGAAGGGCAGGGCATCTCGGAATTCCTCTGTCACCATTTTCCGGGAGAACGCGGGATCGAAGACATCCGAGCCGCTCCACCTGGCTCGGCAGGAAGAAACCGGACACTTGGGCTCAAAAAGCTGGAAAAGATCCACGTGCCCGTCCCTGAATACGACAAACAGAAGCGCTTCGCGGAAATCGCCAAACGTCGGCAGCTCATCCAGCTTGAAACCACTGTCATCGAGAAGGAGCTTAAGGCCTTTCATGCAGGCCTACTCGCCAAGGCCTTTCGGGGGGAACTATGAGCAAAGAATTCGAAGCCGATGTGCCAGACTCCATCCGTCCCTTTTTGAATGAAATTGCGACGAGCCTATGGGCTCGGCGCGCTGCTGTTATGGTTGGCGCCGGCTTCAGCAAGAGCGCAGGCGATGAATTTCCCGATTGGAACCAGCTGGGCGACCTTTTATATCAGAAAGCGCATGGGGTTAAGCCTGATCCAGCCAAACAAAAGTATCTGAATGTCTTGCGGCTGGCTGAAGAAGTGCAGGCGGCCATCGGTCGGCCCGCGCTGGAGAACTTGATTCGATCCAACATCCCGGATCTGGACAATGAGCCTTCCAGCCTTCATGTTGAGCTTCTTGAGTTGCTGTGGGTCGATGTGTTCACCACCAATTACGATACCTTGCTTGAACGGGCCAGCGCCAAGGTCGTGATCCGGCGATATGAGCCGGTTGTCAACAAAGAGGACATCCCTTATGCCATCAAGCCTAGGATTGTGAAGCTGCACGGCAGCTTCCCGTCTGATCGTCCCTTTATCATCACCGAAGAGGATTATCGGCGTTATCCGCATGACTACGCCCCTTTCGTCAACACCGTTCAGCAGGCGCTTCTTGAGAACACCTTCTGCCTGATCGGATTTTCCGGGGACGACCCCAATTTCTTTCATTGGATTGGCTGGATACGGGACAATCTCGGCAGAGAAAAGATGCAAAAAATCTATCTTGTCGGGGTGTTTGATCTGTCGATTGCCAGCCTGCAACTCCTGGCGCAACGCGGGATTGTTGTCGTTGACCTTTCTTGTTGCCACGGGATCGAGAAACACGACCACAAAAAGGCATTGAGTTGGTTTTTCGAGTACATACGGTCGAAAAAGCCGGATGCCCTCGATTGGCCTTGCAACCCCAAAACAATGCATCCCGCCCATGGCGCGGATCGTATGCAAGAGGTTCAAAAGATCACGGAAGAATGGCGGCAGCAGCGGCAGGCCTATCCCGGCTGGCTGATCCTGCCGCATGGCAACCGCGAGAACTTGTGGGTATTTACGAAAGCCTGGGTTAACTACCTTCCGGACACGGAAAAATCGCCCCCTGGTTTGGATATTGAATACGTTTTCGAGCTGATCTGGCGGCTTGAACGATGTTTACTGCCGGTTTTCAACAACATCGCAGAGTTTTGCGAAAAACTCCTCGAAAAGTACTGGCCATTTCAAAAAGGAAATCCGCCCGCGAACTGCCAGATCCGCCCTGGAGAAGAGAAATTTCAAGATCTGAAATGGGATGACCTCCGGCAGGCGTGGCTGGCCATCGCGGTGGCGATGCTGCGCTTTTATCGGGAGGAGGGATATCTCGATAAATGGAGGGAAGCAGAAAATCGGATTAAAACCCTTTCCGACCATCTTTCGGCGGAACAAAGGGAGTTTCTGAATTACGAAGGTTTTCTCTTCAGCCTTTTTACCCTGGATCTGCCAAACGCCAAGCAGCGACTTGAAAACTGGCGACCCAACGAAGCGCAGCCCTACTGGATGGCTAAGCGTGCTGCCGGACTTGCTGAAATTGGTTTGCTCAGTGAGGCGGAAACAATTTCCAGGGATGCACTTGAAAACGTCAGGAAAAAACTGAATCAGAAGGTTGGTACGACAGATCTTACCCTGGTTTCCCTGGAAAGCAATGCGATGCTTTTGGGGAAATACATTCAGGATGCCGCTGCTCTCGAAAAGGGCGAGTGGGGAACACTGCAAGACAAAAGGACACAATTCAATGATCGATGGAATGAATTAAAGGGGTTCAAGTGCGACCCATGGAACGAAATAAAGTTATTTGAGCTGACTCTGAAAAATCCGCCGGTTGAGAGGAAAATCGTTACTGAGAAACGAGAACTTGATATAGGCCGGGTCACTCGATCTCGCCACTTTAGCAGTACCGACCAGGAAGGACTTAGCGCCTATGCCTTCCTCCGATTCTGCGAAGAGGTTGGTCTAGCATTTCTTATCGGCAATTATACGCTGACGACAAATACCGCCGTGGGAAGTCTGCAATGCATTTCGCGATTTTCTTTTTTTTGGGCGGTTGCCACGCTTGTTAGAGTGGGGGATACAAAGGCCGTTGACAACTTGTTCAGCCGCGAGTCCGTTTACAGATTCACTGCCAATGAGGCTGATCAGCTCATTCAAAGCTACCTTGATGCGCTCAATAAATGCAGGGATGACATTCGCTCGGGCGATGCTTTCCGAAATGACAGTTACGGTGTGCGTCTCGCCCAGTTGCTTCCTGAAATCATGTCGAGGCTTTGTTGCAAATGCTCTATTCGGACAAAGCGTCGTATTCTTGAGTTTGTTACTGAGCTCTATGCTTCAACTGATAAAACGAAATACCGCAATGTGAAAAATTTGACCGAGCGGCTCATAATCTCTCTGTCTGAAGTGGAGCAATACAGCATTGTTCCCGATTTACTGAAGATACCTTTCCCCGAAGATTTGAATCTACTCGTCAAAGATGAGTTCCTGAACCCCTTCCTGCTGCTCGAACTCAATCAGAAGCCTGAATGTGCACCGGCCATGGAAATTCAGCCCGGATTGGTAGACCATTTGTTCCGGCAAGCGGCGTTGGACAACTCAGATCGACGACGTTGGGCGATAACATCTCTGGTAACACTGCACAAATTACAGCTGCTCGATGACAGCCAGAGCAAAAAGCTCGCAGGAGCCATTTGGCGTGTAACTGACCATTACGGCCTGCCGGATGGAACGGATTTTTACAAATTTGTTTTTCTACGTCTTCCTCACCCTGATAACATTGACCCTGTTCAACGTTTCAAAAACTATGTCAAATCCACGCCTTTCCCGACCCAAAAAAACAAGCAAGATAGGGGCGTCGGTATAACGGCGGGCTATATCCCCATCGTGCCCGAGATTATTGGAGCAAACAGGAATGGCGGAAGCATCTGGACAGCGGAAGATGCCGTTGAGATTCTGCAACGCTTGCTCGAATGGTGGGACGCCGACAAGGATAGACTGAGTGAAAAGGAACCTGCGACTGCTGGGTTTCCATCAATATCAGAGGAGTTTAGATCGAGATTTTCCCGTTTAGTCGAATTGCTCGCTGAAGTAGTAGGTCCAAAACTCAGTGCGGATTCTCTTGACAATATTAAAACTTCACTCAGCCGACTTCTTAAAGAAATACGGGAGTACGAATTGCCTGTCCTGGAGGCTGAAGCGGCGTGTCTTCACTTATACCCTGAGCAGAAAGCTGATGTTTATCAACGAATCAATGAAGCATTGATTTCAAATCAAGATAACATCGAAAAGGATGGGCTAAAGGCAATCGCCAAGATTATTCTCGGTGGTATTGATGCCGAGACCAGTTCACTGCAGCCCGATCCAGTATTTATGCTAAGCCAGTACCTCACATGGCGCCCCGCATATTCTATAACCCCAGCGCTGTGGATCGTTGTTCGTATTTTGAAAAATTCGCCAACCAGTTTCTCCCACAGCCTTGAAGCAGCGACCCAAAGGCGACTTAGTAGGCTGCTTACCGAAACCGCATATGATAACGACAATCCAGATCTTAATTTTGACGAGAAATTGGAAGTGCGCCGCATCTCATCAATTTTGGCAGCGGCACTCTGGACATATTATAATTTGCGGAGCTTATCCGTTCCAGAGGTCGTTGAAAAATGGCGTGAGGCATGTCTGTCTCCTGATGAGTTTTCCGAAATTAGAAACGCATGGGGAGATTGCGATACAGTATGACTCAGAAAATTATCCAGATTCCAACTCTGAACGACAACCCTCAAGATTTCACACAGCTGTTCGGGACATGGAGCGAGGCGAATGACTATTATGCAGATATTTGCTTCGACTTTTCCGTTTGCCGCTTTCTGCGGCCAACCGCCGTGGCCTTTCTCGGTGGCCTGGCGCGATTAATCGAGTCACGTTTCGGGTCTGTCACTTTCGACTGGAGCACCTTGCATGATTCCTGGGTAAAAACCACGATTCGCCAGAACGGATTTGCCTCCGTCTTTGGCGACCCATCAGCTCCCTGGGATGGCACCTCGATTCCCTATCGAGAAGATAGTGCTCTTGATATGAATGGCGTTATGGATTATCTGACCTATGACTGGCTCGGCAAAGGCTGGGGTAAAACACATCTCAGTGAACGTGTTAGAGATGCCATCGCTGGTAAAATGTGGGAAATCTACAATAATGCATTCGAGCATAGCGATTCTAAGATTGGCATTTTTTCTTGCGGTCAACATTTTAAAAGAAAGAATGAACTATGCTTATCTGCAATTGATTTTGGACTGGGAATTCCAGCGAAAATAAGGAATTTTGTTGGAACAGATTCCCGAGCACAATCTTTACCTTCTGATGCCTGTTTGCGTTGGGCTTTCACACGGGGGAAAAGTACCTGTACTGGTGGAGTCGCTCGAGGTCTGGGCCTCGATCTGCTCAAGGAATTCATAAGGGTCAATCAGGGCAAATTGGAGATTTACAGTAACGACGGTTATGCCCTTGTCGATAAAGATGGCGAGCGGTACGAAAACCAAGACATCTCGTTTGAAGGCACGGTGGTCCACATCACACTACGCTGTGACGAGAAGCTCTACCGGTTCCGAGACGAGGCAGGGGTAAGTATGAACAGGAGAAGAGAATCATGAAACTATTCATCAAGGACCAGATCGGCCCACGCTGCATCATCAAGGAAGACGGGCAAAAGATCTACGACGCTATCCACGGGGCGCTGCAAAACGGTGAAACGGTCACCCTCGACTTCGAAGGTGTCAGCCAGTTTGCCTCGCCATTTTTCAATTTCGCTATCGGCCAGTTGCTGAAGGACATCGCCGAGGCCGACCTGCGCCGTCTGTTGCAGATCGAACATCTCAACGAGACCGGCAAGATGGTGGTTGAACGGGTCATCGAAAACGCCGCCAAATACCACGGCGACAAGGATTACCGCAAAATTGTCGATGACATTCTGGAACAGCAGGCCAAGGAGTCGGACTGATGGCGATTAACTATACCGTGCAGGCCGAGGTGGTCGACATCTCTGCAGATACCCCGAAGGCCGAAGATGCGTTTCTGGTGGACACCAATGTCTGGTACTGGACGACATATCCCAATGCAACGTCGCACATCCCGAACCACATTTCCGATTACCCCGGCTATCTGAACAATGCCTTAGGGGCATCGGCAAAGATTTTTCGCTCAGGCCTGACACTTGCCGAATTGTCCCACATTATAGAGAAAACGGAACGTGAGATTTATGAGCGCAATATTGGCAACAGCATTAAGCCGAAAGAATTCCGCCATAATTTGGCTGGCCAACGTGGGCGCGTTGTATCTGAAGTGCAAGCTGCCTGGGCGCAGGTAGCCAGTCTTGCAGAGCCGTTAGCCATTACCATCGATTCACCTACTGCCACCGCCGCCCTGAACCGGCTGAAAACTGAAAAGGTCGACGGATACGACCTGTTCATTCTCGAATCCATGCGCACCCACGCCGTGGTGCAGATCATCACCGATGACGGTGACTTCGCCACCGTTCCCGGCATTCAGGTTTTCACCGCCAATCGCAATGTTATACATGCTGCCTGCGTCCAAGGGAGATTGACAATCCGATAAGCTCAGCCTTCCAGCCGCAGTTCACTATCACCAATCGCTTGGGTCAGGCGATTCCCCGGATCGTACGGACGGGTGGTTATTAAGGCCATGTTTCGGATAGGGTAAAAGCCATCAGAGATGGCCAGCCCATTATCACCTGGGAGGCCTTCCCGGCGCTGAAGTCAAGGTCACCCTGGAAATAGAAGCAAAGACCTCGACGGCGCCCCGGACAACGTAGTGCGCACGGCGACCGAAAACAGCCGAACGCTGAAATTCAGCAGCCAAGGGTTTGAGAAGGAGTGAGAGAAAATAAAACAAAAAATAATTTTATATTCAAATTATAATATATATTGTATATTAATAAATAATAAATTTTATTTATAATAAAAGGATTCTAGATGTCTATCATAATTTTACCTTACGGAGACAACAGTTTTGATTCTGATGATTTAAAATTACATATAGAAGAAACAGGGCGTGGTTATATAATACAAGGGCAAAAGGCATGTACGCGCGCTCAACACCCAAAGCCAAACAGCCTTGATTGTTGGCTTCGAGATAATTACGCTAGAAATCCTGATACAAAGCAGGCGGTTAATGCGGTAATTCACGACCTGTTACAAACCGGAGACTTTGTGGAAGGGCAATTACAGTGCCCGGATAGCGGGCGAAATTGTAAGGGTCTAAAATTATCGTCGATATCCGGTGTGAATGATATGGCGTGATTTCAAAATAGGCACCGACTATCATCCAAGAATAATTTGTCTGCAAAATATCCGAAGTATCTAAGGAAGGCCAAAAATTATCTGATAAGTTAAGGGGCAAACGCTTTTCGAGCGATTTCATGCTAATTTCCCCAATCCACTTGAGCAAACAGGGCTTTTTTCACCTTATAACGATTCCAAAATGGCCCCCAATTTGGCCCCCAAAAGCATTTTCGGCATGAAAAAGGGGCTGCGGATTTTCCGCAACCCCTTGATTTCTCTGGTCGGGACGAGAGGATTTGAACCTCCGACTCCCTGAACCCCATTCAGGTGCGCTACCAGACTGCGCCACGTCCCGGAAGGAAAATGTATTTTATATTACCACCGATAGTTGTCAAGCTGAAAATCGGCTCTTCCCAGGGAATTGGAATTAACAAGTTTTCATCCGGAAATGGTCCTTTTGCCCAATCTCTACGTCAAACTGCGGGCTTTCTTGTGCGACGTACTCCAGTACGTCTCCGCGCAAGCCCTTGTTTTTCTTTGCACCGCTTCGGGTGCTCAGTCCCCAA
>DSCZ01000253.1 GCA_011048855.1 Desulfobacteraceae bacterium
CGACCCCGACCCCGATGCCGATAGCACAGTGGCAATATTTTTACCCCCGGGAGCCGGGTTTTGAAAAGGGAGACAGAAACATGAATCAAAGAGAAAAACTTTATCCGAAGTTCATGAATCCCCTGCTGCATAAAATCTCGCGCCCCATGCCCGAGGAACTGGCGGTTATAGGCGCAGGCACGATAGGCCCGGACATCGGGTACTATCTGAAAAGTGCACTTGCCGGGAGCAGGCTTTATCTGGTGGATGTGGCTGAGGAGCCCTTAAAAAAAGCCGAAAATCGCCTGGAGAATTATATCCGAAAGGCAGTAGATCGCGGGAAAATGAGCGAAGACCGGGCCGGCGCTGTGAGGGACGGCATAGTTTATACCACGGACTACCGGCGGATTTCCGGCTGCGGGTTGGTTATCGAGGCCGCCACCGAAAACATTCCGCTTAAAAAAAGCATCTTTAAGCAGGTGGAGGAAATCGTAGGAGAGGACACGATTATTACATCCAACACGAGTTCGATTCCGGCGGATCGGATCTTCTCCTCGATGAAGCGGCCCGGGCGCAGTACCGTAACCCATTTTTTCGCACCTGCCTGGCGCAGCCTTCCGGTGGAAGTTATCAGGTGGGATGGGGCGGACCAGGAAATGCTTGATTATCTGTGCCGATTTTTTGCCGCCACCGGTAAGGCGCCGATAATGACCGGCAATGCAGTGTGTTTCATGCTCGACCGAATATTCGATAACTGGTGCAACGAGGCGGCACTTCTACTCGACCAGGCCACAGCGTCCGGGATCGACAAAACAGCTGAAGAGTTCGTGTTTGCCGGGCCGTTTTTCGTGTTGAACATGGCAAATGGAAACCCGATCATCATCGAGACCAACACCCTGCAGATGGAGGAAGGTGCTCATTACAAGCCTGCGGAAATCCTTCGTTCGGTGGAGAGGTGGAAAACCCACCGGCCCGGCTCCCCGGTGGAGGTGCCCGAGGCTTTGCGCGAGACGGCGAGGGATCGGCTTCTCGGGATTCTTTTTTCCCAGTCCTTCGATATCGTCGACAGGGGGATCGGCCTTGCGGAAGACCTTAATTTCGGCTGCGAAGCCGCGCTTGGTTTCAAGAGGGGGCCGTTTGACATCATGCGGGACCTGGGGGAAGGTGAAGCCGTGCGGGTAATGGAAAGGTTTGAAGCCGATCGACCGGGTTTCCCGATGCCCTCGAGACCTGTTTCGGAATACCTGGATTTCAAGCGTTTTGTGCTCGCCGACCGTATCGATGATGTGGTCGTTGTGACTATCAGAAGGCCCCAGGCGATGAACGCCCTGAACGACGAGGTCAACGATGAAATACTCGGGGTGCTGGAGTTTTTTTCAGCAGATCCTTCCGTCAGGGGTTTCGTGATAACCGGCTATGGACTTTCCGCCTTTTGCGCAGGGGCTGACATAGGCCGTTTTCCATCCATGCTGGGGGATGCGGCTGCCTCCGCGGACTACGCGAGGGCTTGCGCCGGGGTTCAGAGGTTCATGGACAGGAGCGAAAAACCGGTGGTCGCAGCGGTGAACGGTATGGCGCTGGGCGGCGGACTGGAGCTGGCGATCCGGTGTCACGGGATCGTTGCGGTTCCCGGTGCAAGATTCCAGTTCCCGGAAATCACGTTGGGTATACTTCCGGGGATAGGGGGCTGCGCTGTGCCATACAGGAAATGGCCCGGGGGCGCCCGGGAGTTTCACCAAATGCTCACGCTCGGGAAGTCCATTTCTGTGGAAGAGGCCAGGAAGATAGGACTGGTGGAGGCTGTGGCCGATTCTTTTGACGGTTTGATCGCCGAAGCTGTTAAGGAAGTGGTCCGTCTTGACGGAAATATAACACGTATAAGCGACAGGCCCGTCGAGATTCCACCGGTGGAGTTGCCGGAGGAGCCGAAGGCCCGAGGCCTTGTTTTGAGCCGGGAGGCTGTGGAGATTGTCAAAAAGACGATTGAAGCGTGCGCTTCGGCTGGTTCTTTCGAAGAGTCGCTGGAAGCCGGTTACCGGGGTTTCGGGGAAATTGCCTGCACTGAAGCCGCCGCGGAAGGCATAGGGGCGTTTCTTGAGAAGCGACGGCCGGAATACAAGAAGTAGCGGTGAAGTTAGATGCCGGTCGGTCTATGAATCGTTATTTGAATTGAAATGCGAAACTGCAAGGAGGAAAAACGGATGGCAAGGACACTCTTTGAATGGGATTATTCATCATATCCCGGGGCGGCCAGGTACCCTCACCTGTTCAAACCGATCCAGATCGGGAACTTGCTGGTACCGAACAGAATAAAATACGCTGCGACCGAAGACAACCTGAACGAACGGACCGGGTTCATCACAGACGCCGACGTGGAATATATGAGAAGGCGCGCCGAGGGTGTCGTAGGCGGACTCTGCTTCATGCAGGGCGTCTATATGGACCCTGCCCGCAAGGGCCAGGGCTACGTCGGACAGGCCGCTTGCTGGGACGATAAGTTCGTCCCCGGCTTGAAGAGAATCGCTGATGCGATACACAGCGAGCGCGCGGTTGCGGGCTTCCAGCTGATGGATTGCGGCAGGGTCGGAGCTGTCGAAGTGGAGCGGGGTCACGGACCGTCCGCGGTTCCCCAGAGGCTGCGGATTTTCAAGCCGATGGACGAAATGACAAATGCCGAAGTCAAGGAAATGGTCCGGCAGCATGTGGATGCCGCCCGGCGTGGTGTGGATGCCGGGTTCGACGTGATGGAAATTTCCGGGATCGTGGGCTACCTGATCAGCAATTTCCTATCCAGTTACACGAACCGCAGGACGGATGAATACGGCGGCGACATCCGCGGCAGGTGCCAGGCGATGGTTGAGATTATCCAGGGAGTGAAGGAGGTATGCGGCCCCGATATTCCTGTGGGAATCCGGCTTTGTTCGGAGGAGTTGCTTGACGATGTCCGCGGAAACACCCCGGATGAGTCTATGATCACCTACCAGGTGGCAGAAGAGGCCGGTGCCGACTATATAAGCTGTACGCTCGGCTGGCAGGAATCCATTTATCCGGTGATCAGCCGCGATATCCCGCAGGGTCACTGGCTGCATCTGGCCAAGCGGGCGAAAGAGCATGTCAAGATTCCGATTCAGATGGCCTATCGTTTGTTTACCCCGGACCGGCCGAACGCGGCGATCGAGCGGGGAGACCTGGATATTTGGGAAATGTGCCGCTCCATGATCGCGGATCCACAGATGCCCAAAAAGGTGCTGGAGGGCCGGGAAGAGGAAATAAGGCACTGCGTAGCGTGCAACCTGTGCCTGGCGCGGTTGTTCCGTGATGCCCCGATGACTTGCTACATCAATCCCACATGTGCACATGAACATGATGGGAAATTTTTCCCACAGAAGGTGGCGGACGGCGAAGAGAAAACCGTTATGATCGTCGGTGCAGGGCCCGCCGGGCTCGAATGCGCCTACGTGGCGGCACAGCGCGGGCACGAGGTGCACGTATATG
Organism: Desulfobacteraceae bacterium; assembly: GCA_011048855.1. Next base: position 3,475 of record DSCZ01000253.1, read on the forward strand.
ACACCCGCGGGGAGCTTGGTGGAACACTGCTCGAGGCTTCGAAGGCGCCCTACGGGGACGAGGAGCTTCTGACCTGCACGGCCTTCCAGAAAGCAATGTGCGAGAAATACGGGGTGGAATTCCACCTGGGAACCGAAGTCACCCCCGAGTTGATCGAGGAGGAATTCCCTGACACCGTGGTGCTTGCCACAGGACCGGCCTACGAACCGCCGGCGGCGGGCGGAGACAGGGATAATATCGTCAATGTACTGGACGTGCTCCGTGGGGATGCTCCGGTAGGCGAACGGGTGGTTGTCTGGGGAAACAGGAAGCCGGGAATAGGTGCTGCCCTCAAACTCGCGAAAGAGGGAAAGAAAGTGACATTGGTGGGAAAAGAGAAGACCGCCGGTTTCGACGTGAATCCGTCCTTCAAATGGAGGTACATGATTTACCTCAGGCAAAATGGGGTCAAGGTTTACAACGACTGTGACATCGTAAGTGTCGAAGACGGCGAAGTGGTTGTGAAGACCTACGACGGATACCATATCCCTGTAGCCTGCGATACCGTTGTTGTATCCGAGAGGCGGGCCAATGAAGATCTCAAGCAGGCAGTCCAGGGGGAAGGCATCGAGATGTTCGTTATAGGCGACGCCCTTGTGCCCCGGAATCTCTCAAGCGCCGTGCACGACGGATATCGGATTGGTCTCAGGATTTAATTCGTTTAAGGAAAAAGAAATCAGGAGGAAAAACATGCCTGTCAACGCAGAAAAGGAGATCAGCAAGCTCTGGAGAAATCTTCACGCCGCCCAGGGTGAAATAATCAAGATGTATTACCGGATGCGGGAGGTGGCCCTGGCATTTGCCCCTGCGGGCACGGATCCGCTGGAGGTGGGCCTCAAGGCCGCGGAGATGATAGGAAGAGATGTTGGGAAAAACCTTCTTCCTCGGCTGAACTGGCTCAAAGGGGAAGAAGGTTTCCTGATGCAGCTCGGCGCTGCGCTTGCGGGAGTCTGGAACACCGAAGGCGGGATCGCCGGCGTGGAACAAGGGGAGAGGCCCGGCGAGGTTTTGATCCGGTGCACTCGGTGTCCCTGGCCCAGCACGGCCAAGGATTTCGAGGTTTCCATGGAAGAGGTGGCCTTGAGCCGGGAGCGCATGTTCCAGGCGATGCTGGAGGATATCAGCGTTTTTTTCAATATACCCCTCAAGCTGGAGATGCTCAAAGCTATCCCCAGGGGCCACGGGGTTTACCTCATGAGGCTTTCGAAGGCTGCTTAGATACGGCTGTTTAATGACCATTTATGATTTGACGCTCATTGAGGCGCCTGCGGCGGTGGAAACATGCAGGCGCCGAAAGAAAGAGGAGTGAAGCATGGCTGCGCAGATAGATTACGAAAAGTGTACAATGTGCGGTGGCAACAGCGAACCCCTGTGTGTTGAAGTCTGCCCGGACTCAGCGATAAGGGTTCAGGACGGAAGAGTCGTCGTCACGGAATTCATTTGCGAAGACTGCAACGAATGCGGATGCGTCTGCCCGGATGAGGCGATCCATGTGCCGCTGGAAAAAGTTACCTTTTAAAGAAGGATAAACCGGCGGACCTTCGAATGAACCAGGCTGTAAGGCATATTCTTTCTGGAAGCCGACAGCTAACAGTTAACAGCTGACTCCATATTTTCACGACGACGGGAGCTGAACATGAAAGTAAATAAGATCGACCATATTTGCATAGCGGTGAAGAATCTTGAAGAGGCGAAAAAGGTGTGGGAACCGGTTCTCGGAAAAAGCGGTCCGGATGACGCCTACGTCGATGAGCCTGAAAAAATTAATGTTGCGAGATACTGGGTGGGAGGCGTGGGGTTTGAACTGATGGAATCGACCACCCCGGACGGTGACGTAGCTAAGTTCATAGAAAAACGGGGCGAAGGCGTCATGTTAATCAGTTTCAACGTGGATGACACCAGGGCGGCGGTTTCCGAAATGCAGGATAAAGGCTATCCTTTCATACCGGACTCACGGGGCGAAATCGCCAGGCCCTTCCGGGATTGCGAGTTCGCATTCCTGCATCCTAAGAAAATGAACGGGGTTCTTCTGGAGCTGATAGACTATAAGTGGAAAGAGCTGGAATCCCAGGCGGATACGGATGTCTAAGCCACGAATATATGAGGTTTACCTCGTATATGTGGATCAGGATAAATGTGACGGGTGTGGTGAGTGCGTCATCTTTTGTCCGGTGAATGTCTTCGATCTTACCCATAAGGCTTTTCCGGTCCGTGCCCGCGATTGTCTCGGCTGCAGGACCTGCGAAGCAGTCTGCAAGCCGGAGGCCGTTATAATTACCGAGATTTGAATAGAGGCATATATGAACGACGCGGTTTTGATCGTGGGAGGCGGAGTTGCGGGCATCAACTGTGCGCTGAACGCCGCAGACTACGGCGCAAAGGTCTATCTTGTAGATGACACCCCAAGTATCGGTGGTATGATGGCAAGGCTGGACAAGACTTTCCCTACCAACGATTGCTCCATCTGCATCGAAGCCCCGCAGATGTACGAGGTTGATAACCATCCGAATATCGAGATCCTGACGAACACCGATGTCAAAAAGGTAAAAAAGACCGGTGGTGGGTTCCAGGTGCGCCTGGTCAGCAGGGCAAGATATATCGATGAGGAGAAATGCACGGGTTGCGGTGCGTGCATCGAGGCCTGCCCCGTGAGTGTGCCGGACGAAATGGACGGGAAGGTCGGCGGCATGAGGAAATTGATTTCGATGCCCTTTCCTCAGGCTGTACCCAACAAGGTGTATATTGATCCGGACTGCCGTTACGGCAGGATGCGGGAGCTGGGGGCATGTGTCGGGGGTTGTGTCGTGGATTGCAGCCAGTGCCGGGAATGCCCCATCGCGCTTTGCGTTCTGGCCTGCGGGAAGGAGGGGAAGGATGCGGTTCGCCTCTGGCAGTCGAATAAAAACAGGACGCTCGATGTCGGCGCAATAGTAGTTGCAAGCGGAATAGAGCATGCTGAGGTTCCAGACGGTCTTTACGGCTATGGGATGTTTGACAACGTTATAACAAACCTCCAGTTCGAAAGGTTGATGAACGCCGGCGGGCCGACCGCCGGCCAAATCGTGCGTCCTTCGGACAAAACACATGCTCACAGGATAGGGTGGATACAATGCGCGGGCAGGGGGCTGGTACGCGGGCTGCCTTATTGTTCGAAGGTCTGCTGTATGATAGCCGCGAAACAGACGATCATCGCCAGGGAGCATGACGGGTCGGTCCAGGCTGTTGTCTTTTACAACGACTTAAAAGCTTATGGAAAAGGTTTCTGGTCCTTTTATCGAAAGGCCGTGGAAAGCGGTGTTCGGTATGTGCGCGCGAGGCCCTGGGATGTTTCGGAAGATCCCGGAAGCAAGCACTTGACATTGCGTTATGAAGATCTTGATACAGGCCGACCTGAAGCGGAGACCGTGGAGCTGCTGGTTTTGTCCGCCGGGCTCGTACCGGCCGGGGGCAACCGCAGGCTGGCGAAAACCCTGGGAATCGAGCTGGATGACCTGGGATTTTTCAAGGAACCGGACCCTGTGCGGAACCCCCTGGCTTCAGGAGTGGAAGGGATTTATCTGTGCGGGGGCGCCACCGGGCCCATCGACATTTCCGAATCGGTGGTCCAGGCTTCGGCGGCGGCCATGATGGCGGTGACGGAAAGGTAGTGAGGAAGATTCGATGAGAGAAGAAGTGCGGATAGGCGTATTCGTCTGCGACTGCGGCTCCAATATTGCAGCGGTTGTTGATGTTCCGGATGTGGTGGAATATGCGGGAGGTCTTCCAGGTGTTGTTTTTGCCGATGAGGGGAAATGGTCCTGTTCTGTAGATGCGCTTGCCGCCATGCAGGAAG
>DSCZ01000064.1 GCA_011048855.1 Desulfobacteraceae bacterium
CAGAGAAAGCGTAACAGGAAAGCGGTTCGATCTTGTGAAATTGCATCAAATTGAATGTTTGGGTTTTGAATTCCTTAAACCCGTTTGTATCATTGGCATTCCATTGAAAAAGCGTTTTTGCCAGATGATTTGGGCCAAACCCGTTGTCTTCAGTTTCTTCGTCCGGTCGAAGAACGGAATGGGGACCGTGTTCGTAGGCCCTATCCAGAGCGTATTCGCGATAAATCAAGGAAAGGCTTTTACCGAATCTGTCGTTGAACAGCTCATCCATCGCTTTGCGGTAAAGCGTCCTGTACTGCGATGCGCTCAACCCGAACTTGTTCGCCGTCCGGATGCTCATGTATTCGAAAAGCTGATCCGTCCAGGCAAAACTGTTTCCACCATAGCGTTTTGAAACGTAGGTGAAAAAATCCTGCTTGGTATAATGACGGGGCGATCTTGGATCATCGACCGCCTCATAGAGCCGTGCGTGTTCGTTCGGGCGGAGTATACGGGGGTGCACCGAGGGCCCTGTTACGGAACCTCCTGTGTTCTGGTAGGTCTGGCCGAGAGGGGTTGCCGTTCCCTCCAGATAAGCAGCCATAGATTTTCTCAGCTTCCGCACGTCGTAACCATATTGTACTGCGTGGAAGAGTTCGTGTATGACGATATTCCCGAGTGAAACACCATAATCTGTGTTTAATTTAACAAATTGGTCATGATTAACGTACATCTGGCCCAGGGCGGACAATTCGTCGTCATCACGGAGGATGGTGCTGTAGGTTTCCTGGTCCTCGATATAGGTCCATGTGCCGTTTTCAAATTCGATATAGCCGGCATGAAAATGCGAACCGTCCGGGTGGTTGCTGTCGATAAGATGACAAACCCGGGCAGGCGGTGAAAGCCGGGGGTCGATGTAAATCTTCGGAGACCTGAAGCCCGCCAGGGCCAGTGTCTCGCCGGCGTCCCACAATTCCGGCAGGATAATCGTCTTGACGTCATCTTCAGACATGTCGGTATGGTTCACCACGACCCATTCAAAGGTTTTCCAGTCCTGATCCGTGAGCCATGCCAGGGGTAAACGGGATGTGCCGGCGATTTCATAATCAGGCCCCTGTGCCCGGATGATGTTTATGGACGGGTCTTCCACCACACCTACCTTCCAGCCGCTTATCACACCCGAAAGCTCGACCCGGTAAACGCCGGCGTCGGCGTCGTAGGTTCCGAGCAAAGAATAGGAAGCCCCGTTGTTCAGCATCACCTTCAGCAGCAGCTTGCCGGGATCATCAACTGCCGAAGGCTCCAGGGGGATGGCAAGCGAAAAGGTCCCGTCCCCAAAGAGAGCATCATCGGCTGATGTCGTCAGGGTCATCACCTCGGAGACAAGTCGCTCCCCACCTAAGACAAGACCGGGGGCATCAGCGGACACAGTCATGATGATGGCCTCGCCGCCGTTGAGTCCTCCCGGAGGCGTCACCAGGGAGCTGCCGCCGGCACCGGATATGGTTTTCGCAGGGGTATTGTCATCGTAGGAATAAACAAGAGAGTCTAGAATGTAGAGGGCTTCAGCCATACCGACCCTGCCGTCGCCATCCACATCAACGCCCGATGTGGCGTAATCACTGCGGACATCTGAAGCTTCAAGGCCCGACAAAACCCGCAGGGCGAGAATGGCATCGTAAAGATCGATGAAAGTGTTGTCATTGATGTCTCCCAGGCGCGTCAGCAGCAGAAGGGGTAGCTGTACGGGCTCGGACCTGTCCTCGGTTGTCCCGTCACCAAGCTGGCTGTCAGCGTTATATCCCCAGGCCCAAACCGTTGCATCGCGTTTTCGGGCAAAGGTCTGCCAGTATCCCGCGGCAATGGTCGACACGTCCGCGAGTCCCTTGACCTGAACGGGCTGGCGGCTGTCCTCGGTTGTCCCGTCACCAAGCTGGCCGTCCCCGTTCCCTCCCCAGGTCTGGACCGTCCCGTCACGCTTCAGAGCGGCCGTGTGGTATCCCCCGGAATCAATGGCCATTACGTCCGAAAGCCCCCCCACCTGGACGGGACGGGTGGAAACCAAGCCCGTCTCGGTGCCAAGCTGGCCGACATTGTTATATCCCCAGTCCCAAACCGTCCCATCACGCTTCAGGGCGACGGTGTGGTATTCCCCGGCAGCTAGGGCTGTGACATCGGAAAGTTCGCTCACGGGCACCGGTTCGGAGTTGCTCGTGGTCGTCCCATCTCCGAGTTGACCCACCTCATTATATCCCCAGGCCTGGACCGTGCCATCACGCTTCAGAGCCAGCGTATGATAATATCCCGCGGCGATTGCCGCAACGTCCGTTAGCCCGATCACCTGTACAGGTTCGCTTACATCATCATCTGTACCGTCACCAAGCTGGCCGTCCACGTTCCCTCCCCAGGCCCAAACCGTCCCGTCACATTTCAGCACAACCGTGTGATATCCCCCCGCTGCGATTGCTGCAACGTCAGCAAGCCCTTCCACCTTGACCGGCTCATTTTTGTCCTCAAAGGTTCCGTCACCAAGCTGGCCGACATTGTTTCGTCCCCAGGCCCAGACAGTACCATCATCCTTAAGCGCGATCGAGTGAGATCCCCCCACGCCGATGGCCGATACGTCCGAAAGCCCTACCACCGGCACGGGCTCGGACCTATTCAGGGTCGTCCCATCGCCCAGCTGGCCGAAGCAGTTATATCCCCAGGCCCAGACCATCCCGTCACGCTTCAGGGCAGCCGTATGAAGCGCTCCCGACGCAATCTGTACCCTGGCCCGGGCGGTGTTTCCGCACATGAGAACCAGCATGCTTATAATCATCACCGCAAAAATGAATCGGTTGATTACACCCGTCGGATATGTCCATAATTGAGTCATCACTGCAGGAGCCTTTCTGTTGGTTTTAGTCTTTTAATGGGGGGTTGTGATTGAAAATCCTTCAGCCTGTGCCAACAAGATTGAGTTGGCGGGAATCGCCCAAACGAACCATTCCGTTGTCGTTTCGGGGACCAACACCGAACCCCGGTTGAGAAAATTCAACCGATCATCATCGGACCGGAATATCTTCCTTCTTTCGACTCCGCTGATGATCACATAACGGGCGGCCTCAGGCGCGGAGGGAACCGATTAGCCTGAAGGCCGAGGTTGGCAAATCGTTTTATTGAACGAATCTATCAAGTAAAATATCCTCGACATTTTGTCTCGAATCTATGACTGATAGAACAAAAATCTCGTTGCGCAACTTTCGCCCATGCGACTTGATATTCCTGGTTCATTTACGGGTGGCTTTCAATTCATTTTCAATTTCGGTGAATACATCTTCCTGGGATTTCATTCGTCCTTCCCTAATATCGGTTTCGCCCTCAGAGATAAGTTTTAAGATTCCCATAGCATTGCGCATATTTTCATAGCTTTTCGGATCTTGTAATATGGCTCTTGGTTCGCCATTTTGCGTTATAATAACAGGCCGATGCGTTTCATTAATTTGATTTAGCAAATCTGCCGCACGAGACTTCAAATAGGTTACCGGTTTAATATCACTCGTAATATTCATATTATTTCCTCCAGTCCGTAAATAGTACCACATTCGGACCGATAGTCAATTTTTATGGTTTCGTAAAGCTGGTTTATGCCCCTGCGTATTCGATTCTGAGCGGTCAGAGCTTTCTCTTTATCACACCATCTATTTGGTATCTTGTGGCGGGGCCGTTTGGATTCACAACTTGCAGCTCCGGTGTTCGTTTCGAGCTTTATCTCTGGAATGTCAAGTAAAAATTTTATTGCCGAGATGATTAGATTTGATGACATTCCTCGGCATATCGATGTGCCCGGGCGCGCAGCACCGGCACACCGAACGCTCGGCCGCTCCGCCTAAAAACCCACTCGAAAAATATCTTGACTATCGACGATGGGATGGATAGACTTAGTTTGCTAAACTAATCATTCGAGGCATCTTATGCAGACCGTTAATATCCACGAGGCAAAAACACATCTATCGAGGCTGGTGGCCGAGGCTGCCAAGGGAAATGCTTTCATCATTGCCAAGGCCGGCAAGCCCATGGTCAAGGTTTTACCGCTTTCCGAGGAGAAACTGGATACCGCTGGGAAGCTGGGGTTTATGTCGGGTGAAATTGCGGTTCCGGATGATTTTGATTCTCTTGGGGCAAAGGAAATCTCTGCCCTGTTCGAAGGAAAGTCATCGTGAAACTGCTCCTGGATACGCATATTGTCCTGTGGGCTGCAGGTCACCCGGAAAGACTCTCCGAATCAGCCCGAACGCTCCTGACGACACCTGAGAACATTTTGTTTTTCAGCGTGGCCAGCATATGGGAGATTATTATCAAGCGCGGGCTCGGGCGCGAGGACTTCAAGGTGGATCCACGACGCTTGAGAAAGATGCTGATCACGCATGGTTACTCCGAGTTGGCTGTTGGCGCAGAACATGTCCTTGCCATCGAAGCACTCCCTCCGATTCACAAAGACCCGTTTGATCGCCTGTTGCTGGCCCAGGCCCGAACAGAAGGGATACTTCTCCTCACAGTTGACGCATCCGTTTCCCAATATAAGGAATCCGTGCTGACCGTTTAATCCGGTACGAACATCCTTCATCCAATCGGTCACGACCTGTCTGCGTGCGGACAAGGCCGGTTTCGATGCTTACCTTTCCGGTTCCGCCGATGGCGTCCCGGGCGTTAACCAGGAGATTGGCCAGGATCTGGTCGAGTTGTGAGGGGTCCATGAACACCGGCATCCGTCTCGGCCCTGGCTGCCAGGACAAATTGATATCTTCCCCGATGAGCCGGCGCAACATCTTGAGCATACCCTCCACGCTTTCATTCAGATCCAAAACATCAGGTCGGATGTTCTGTTTTCTTGCAAAGGCCAGCAGTTGCCGGGTGATGTCTGTGGACCGGCGGGCTGCATCAAGAATCTCCTTCAGATCCGCATGCAGGGGATCCTCCGGGGGAACCCCGTCCAGAGCCAGTTCCGCATTACCCATGATGACGCCCAGCATGTTATTGATATCGTGGGCCACGCCCCCGGCCAGACGTGCCACGGACTCCATCTTCTGGGCCTGAGTCAGTTGCTCGTGCAATTTCCGGTTTTCCTTCTCGGCCCGTTTTCGCTCTGTGATGTCGCGCATGCTCCCGATGTTTTTGGCGGTATCCGGATGAACCCGGTGAAATTTTACGCATATATCCTGCCAGCCGACAGCAACCAGCACCTTTCCGGAAGCATCAACGATAGCGCTTCCGATATTGGAGAAACTGTAAAAATCTTCCATCATGGTTTGCATCGCTTCCGGATCGATAATATCGGCAAGATTCAGCGCGCCGATATCGCCATCGGGTTCGAGGATCGCGTTAAGTTTTTTTCTGACCGTTGCTTCGGTCTCGCGCACTGGGCGGGCGGGTCGTCCCTTACTTGCACATCATCGGAGGACAGCGCCGCTTGTGCACAGATTGGAATTTCCCCGGCCCGCAGCCGCTCGTCCATGGGTTCAAAACCGCCGTTAAACCCCGTATGGAAAAACGGTTCCCTGGGCCGGCCGTCCTCCATCAGAACGATCCAGACGTTGTAATACCCTTGATTTTCCACCAGAAGGCGGCAGGCTTCATCCAGGAGACGGATCGGGTTTTTTTCGCGGACGATGAGCTGATTGACATTGCGGATGGCCGCCAGGATACGGTTCCGGTGGTCCAGGATTTCCTGCAATTCTGCGCGGCGGCGATTCAAGCGGGCCAGCACGACGCCCGCAAGCACGGCAACCGCTATGTAAACGAAGCGCATGAAGACCTCGTGCGAACTTGCCCCATGCACCGCGATACCCCAGAAGGTTTGCCCCTCGTGCGGAAAGGCGACGTAATGCACAAGGGCGTCCAGCATCCAAAGCAGCAATCCGAAAAGCGCGGCGCCGGCACAGATGGCCGTGGTGTCACGCTGGGCCGGGCGAAGGGGCAGACCGAAGAAGCGACGAACGGCGCCCAGGCTGAGTGCCACATAAGCCGCCGTCAGCAGGATGTAGGCCGTCACCACGTGCTTGATCGCCACCGTCTGCAGCCAGGCCGAACTTACGTGGTCCCAGGAAATTTCGGGGTTCCAGGGAGGCGGATTCAACGACACCAGCCATCGAAACACCACCAGAAAGCCCAGCTCAATGACGATGCGAAACGGAACCTCCACAGCGAACGAGGAAACATACCAGGGATGGCCTTCGACCCGGCGCTCGGCACACCAGCCGTGCCAGACGATCCATAACGTGAATACCGGTACCGAATAAAGAACCCCCAGCCGTCACCCTGCCACAGCCACCACATCGTTTGACACCCGCCCGCCAGGGCTGACAGAAGGCCGTAGCGCCAGCCCCAGGCCAACGCAACCACCAGCGGAAAGAACAACCCCGCCAGAATGCTGATTTTGAAGGTTGCACCTTCCATGAATTCGATATCCAGGAAATTGACGGCGAAGCCGATCAACCCGAATGCGACCGCAACGGCCACCCGTTGGGCTTTCATCTCAGGGGCTCTCATGACCTGCCTCCGTTTCCCGGAATCATCTTTCCGTTGTTTGTAGGGGAGGTGTGATTCCACTTTGTCCTCCTTGCCCAACGTTCAGGATATGCTGCAACCCGGCTTGGCAAAAAACCTGTTTAACGATCTCTTCAGCGGGCACCGCTTTTTGTGCTCTGATGGAAGAGCATCGTTGGAATTATTCCGCATTGTGAATAATAATTTTTATGTACTTCGAAAACAGCTCGAAATCTTTGTCCGTAGTAAAAATTGAAAGTTTGTTTCTGTTGGCCATGGCGCAAATTAAAAAATCAGTATTCGAACCTTGGATACCTTTTGAGCGGCAACGATTAAAATACTTCGCTGCTGTAACATAATCCTCGGTGATGGCTGGGAGATCGGGAAAACTTTCAAGATGTCTTTGAAGTTTTTTGAACTGAGATTCACTGCGAATGCCAGACAGGATTTCCTGCCGTATGGGTCCAATCATTTGTACGCGATGATCCTCAATCATGCGCCGGAATTCTTGGACTGTCGTATTGGATTCCAGCTTGTCACGCCTTAATGCCAGGGACCATACACTGGTATCAACGATGACCTTCATGAATGTTGTCTCTGCTTTTTATAATCATATTCCGGATCATATTCCACCGTCCCAAACATCGATAGAATTTTTTCCTGCTCTAAATTTTGTATATATTCAATTAAAGCTTTCGAAACAGCGGCTTTTTTTGTTTTATGGCCTCCGAGCCTGACAGCCTTTTGAATAAGTTCGTCATCAATCTGTAAGTTCGTCGCCATAACGATCATCTCCTCAAAGGTCCTAAAATACCACACATGATATTAC
>DSCZ01000355.1 GCA_011048855.1 Desulfobacteraceae bacterium
ATTCTGCTCCACGCAAAAACGGTCCAACCCCTCGATCACATCCAGCGTGGCCCTGGGACGGGCGAAACCCGCGGTGCCGACCTGCACCGCGCACGCCCCGGCCATCATGAACTCAAGGGCATCGGCCGCCGACACAATGCCCCCGATGCCGATCACGGGTATCGAAACACATCCAGCCACCCGGTAAACCATATACACCGCCACAGGCCTGACAGCCGGACCTGAAAGACCTCCAACCACGTTTCCAAGCCTGGGCCTGCGTCTCTCCACATCCACCGACATTCCGGTGAGGGTGTTGATCAGGGACACAGCATCGGCGCCCGCATCTTCCACGGCCCGGGCCACTTCCCGGATGTCCGTGACATTCGGTGAAAGCTTGACGATAACCGGCTTATCGGTATTGGCCTTCACCCGCGCCGTCACCTCCGCGCTCATCCCCGGATCCACGCCGAAAGCCATCCCGCCCTGTTCAACATTCGGGCAGGAGATGTTGACCTCGAGAGCGGCGACCCCGGCCACACCGCTCAGCCCTTCGGCCAGAGCTCCATACTCATCGAGGCTGTGCCCGTATATATTCACGATAACCTCTGTGGAAAGCTGCCGGAGCCAGGGAAGTTTTTCCTCGAGAAAACGGTCCAGCCCGATGTTTGCCAGTCCGATCGCATTCAACATCCCGCAGGGGGTCTCCACGATCCTCGGAGGAGGGTTGCCCTCCCTTGGCTTCAGAGACAAACCTTTAACCACGATTCCGCCCAGGGCTCCTACATCCAAGAGCGGGGAGAATTCTTCACCGTAACCGAATGTCCCGGATGCGGCGATCACGGGATTCTTGAGCCTAAGCGGGCCTATACGGGTCGTTAAATCCGGTGCCGAAACGGTCATAACATGCTCTAGTCTATATCGAACGAATCAAAGACCGGCCCATCCACGCAAACCCGCCGGAACCCGCCCCCGGGCGACGATGAAGCCACGGTGCACCCTTGACATGCCCCGATGCCGCAGGCCATGGCTGCTTCAATCGAAACCTGTGAGGGCACCCGGTGTTTTTCCACAAGGGCGGCCACTTTTTTGAGCATCGCCGCAGGCCCGCACGAAAAAACACACGATTGCTCCGTTGCAAAGTCCAGGTGCTTTTCAAGGAGTTCGGTGACCAGGCATTCCGTCCCCGCACTGCCGTCCTCCGTGGCGATAGAAATGTTTTCAACCGGGACTCCCAGCCTGGAAAAAGGCGCTGTTTCAGAGGCGGTCCTGTACCCTGCAAGCCAGATAAAGGGGCGCGATGCTATCCTGCGGGCCAGGAAAACCATGGGAGCAACCCCTATTCCACCGGTTACCAGAACCGGAAGCATCGAAGGGCCGGGAAGCTTGAAGCCTTTTCCAAGCGGCCCCAGAACGCGGATTCTTCGACCCGGACCAATATCGGAAAGAAGACCTGTTCCCGCCCCTACCCTCTTGTAAAGCAGGATGACAACCCCTTTCCCTTCCACCGCGCAGACGGAAAAAGGCCTTCGCAGCAAATGTTCCAGGCCCTCCGAGACCTGAACCATCACAAACTGCCCCGGTTCGGCTTCAGCCGCGATTTCCTTCGAGGCAAAAGCCAGGAGAAACGTGTTTTCGGCGACCTTTTCATTTCTCAAAATTTCGACGGACTGATCAATCATAACATCCGGCCTTCGGCATTTTTCCATAACACCCTTGAGGCGCCCGGCGGATCCAGGCCGGCCCCGCGGTCTGAATTTTTCAACGAATGACACATTTTTTAACCAGGGATTCTGCTGTCCTTTTAAATCCCACAAGCTCGGATTCTTCGATGCACCTGTCCTTCCGGTCAAAAAAACCAGGGTCCAGTGAGCGCCCTTCTCTAGCTTTTTGAAGCACGTAGAGATCGGCTCCCTTCAGCAGCCCGGCGATCCTTTCGACGGCCTCCGCATCGACCATGGGCCTCACGCACGTCGTCCGGAATTCATGGCCGACACCTGACTCGATTATCACCGGGATACTTTCAACCACAGCCGTTCCCCCGGTCTCGGTCCCGAGGTACACAGGATAATGGTCCGGCAAGGTCTTAACATCCATTGCGATGTAATCGATCAAATTTTCTTCAACCAGCCGTGCCAGAACTGCGGGCCTGCCCCCGTTTGTGTCCAGCTTCACCGCAAATCCCATGGATTTGATGTCTCGGCACAGATTCTCCAGCCCATGCTGCACCGTCGGTTCGCCGCCGCAAATCACAACTCCGTCCAGCAAACCCTTCCGGGCGTCGAGAAACCGCAGGACCGCCCCATCATCCATTTGGAATCCGTCAGGCACCCGGCCGGAGGCAAGCTCGGGGTTATGGCAGTACGGACATGCGAAATTACAGCCGCTCAAAAACAACACACAGCTGACCCGGCCGGGGAAATCGATCAGGGAGCAGGCCTGCAAACCGCCGTAAATCATGCGCTCCTCATAATACATCTATGCCGCCTTGAACAGCTTCCGGACCCCGAATTCTTCTTTTTTACCGTCGTTCCACTGCTTCACGGGCCTCAGATAACCGACCACCCTCGAATAAACTTCCGTTTCCTCACCGCATCGGGGGCACGACGGCTGTTCGCCTTTAAGGTAGCCGTGAAACGGGCATACGCTGAATGTGGGAGTAAGCGTAAAATAAGGGAGCTGAAAGTTGTGAACGATTTTTTGGATCAAGTTTTTTACGATTTCGGTATCTTCAACCATTTCACCGATAAAGACGTGCAGCACCGTCCCGCCGGTGTATTTTTTCTGAAGGTCGTCCTGGAGCTCCAGCATTTCGAAAAGATCATCGGTGTAATCCACGGGCAGATGCGTGGAATTGGTATAAAACGGGAAGGCGCCCTTGCGGTATCCCTTTTCGTTTGCACATTTTATTCCAGGAAGTCGCTTTTTGTCGACAGCGGCCAGCCTGTAGGAGGTGCCTTCAGCAGGAGTCGCTTCAAGGTTGAACAAATCCCCGGTTTGATCCTGGAAATCCGAAAGGGTTCCGCGCAGAAAATCCATCACCCGAACCGCGAAACTCCGTCCCGCGTCATCCGCGATTGAACAACCCAGGAAATTGTCGCACGCCTCATTCATCCCTATAATGCCGATCGTGGAGAAATGATTCCGCCAGTAGCTCCCGGTATTCTCTTTTATCCCCCTCAGATAAAACCTCGAGTAAGGATAAAGATTTTTTTCGCTCAGCCCTTCAAGCACTTTTCTTTTCAAAATCAGGCTTTCTTTCGCAAGCCTGCACACATCGGCAAGCCCTGAAAAAAACTCTTCCTCGGTTTTTGAAATGAACCCGAGTCTCGGAAGATTGATGGTGACCACGCCTATCGATCCGGTAAGAGGATTCGCACCGAAAAGGCCGCCGCCGCGCCGGATAAGTTCTCTGTTGTCAAGCCTCAGGCGGCAGCACATGGATCTTGTGTCTTCCGGTTTCATCTCTGAATTTACAAAGTTCGAAAAATACGGGATTCCGTATTTCCCGGTCATCTTCCATACCGAATCGAGCGTTTCATTGTCCCAGTCAAAGTCGCGCGTGATGTTGTAGGTGGGGATCGGGAAGGTGAAAACCCTCCCCTTCGCATCCCCTTCCATCATCACTTCTGCGAAGGCGCGGTTGAAGACATCCATTTCGGGCTGAAAATTCCGGTAGGTCTCCCTCTGCAGCGCGCCGCCGAGCACGACCGGCTTGTCCCCGAGATTGAGCGGCACCTGAAGATCCAGGGTTACGTTCGTGAAGGGCGTCTGGAAACCGACACGCGTCGGGATGTTGATATTAAATACAAATTCCTGCAGTGCCTGTTTAACGGCTTCGAAACTCAAGCCGTCGTAACGTATGAATGGCGCCAGCAGCGTGTCGAAATTGGACAGAGCCTGGGCGCCGGCGGCCTCGCCCTGCAAGGTGTAGAAAAAATTTACGATCTGTCCCAGAGCGGACCGTAAATGCCTCGGAGGCGCACTTTCCACCTTCCCCTCTACGCCTTTGAAGCCCTGGAGCAGAAGATCCTCCAGGTCCCAGCCCACGCAGTATACAGACAGAAGGCTCAAATCATGTATGTGCATTTTCCCTGTCCTGTGGGCGTCGCGGATCTCCGGCGGATAGATCTTGTTCAACCAGTACTCGGCGGTTATTCCAGAGGAGATGTAGTTGTTCAATCCCTGGAGCGAATAGCACATATTGCTGTTTTCGCTGATTTTCCAGTCAAGTTTTTCAAGGTAGTGCTCAACCAGGTCCACGCTCGCCTTCGAAACCAGCGCCCGCATTTGAGCATGCTGCTCCCGGTAGAGGATATAAGCCTTCGCGGTCCGGTGAAATGGAGAATCCAGCAGAACCCTCTCGACTATATCCTGTATTTCTTCCACCCCCGGAACCGATCCCAGCTTGATTTCATGGGCCAGGGACAGCACCCGGAGAGTCAGTTCCCGTGCATCTTTTTCGGTAAGCTCACCGGTTGCTTTTCCGGCTGCAGCGATGGCGCATGATATTTTCACGGAATCAAAAGGCTCTCTTCGACCGTCGCGTTTTTCAATACTTTTGAACATTTCAGCCCCCAAATACTTCCGTCGGCCCTTGCGCAGCCCAGGTGGATAAAATTGATATTATCGCGCCGCCGGCAACGGGGTCGAGATCGAAAACCCGTTGGCACTCGTTCAATCCCCCGCCGCCGGGTCAAAGATAATTTCAGAGCAGGCTACATCAATATATTGCGGTCTGTCAACAGGTGACTTCAACATATTGATAAAAACAACAAATTCAAGGGGATTATCGGATCATCGCAACAATGCAGAAACGGCCGGTGACGCCCTCGGCGCGGTAGGAAAAAAACAAATCGGTCCTGCATTTGGTGCACAGGCCGGCAACCGAAATGTTATCCGCGAGCACTCCCGACTCCTGAAGCTGGAAGCTGGTCAGGTTCCATAAATCGAAATAGTTTTCCTTCACCATGAAACGGCGGAAAAACGATGGAAATATTTCCCTGTAGGAAACGAATTCGGCGCAGCAGGGTCCGAGAGAGGGGCTGACAGCCGCTCGAAGCGCTTCCCGACGGCATCCGAACTCCTCTGCCATCCGGTCTACCACACGCGCCGTTATATTGGAAACCTGCCCTCGCCAACCGGCATGGACCACCGCCGTCACATGCCTCTCCGGGTCGTAGAGGATGATCCCCTGGCAGTCAGCGAGCTTCGCAATAATCGCGGTTCGTGGAACCGATGTAATAACCGCATCTGCTTCAGGCGGCCCGGCAAAGCACCCAGGTGCGCTATCTTTCACCGTCAAAATCTCGTTCCCGTGAACCTGGTTCATGAACACCAGACGGTCTGCACCAACCGCGCCCTGGATCAACGACAGATTGTGAAACACGAATGCTGGAAGGTCTCCGACCGAGTAACTGACATTCAAGGATTGATAGGGCGGCGGGCTTGAGCCCCCGAGACGGGTGAAAACGCCATGGGCAAGGCCGGGGAATCCGCAGAGACCTTTAAAGAGGAAACGCCCCGGCGGACCGGGGGCGAAGCGATCGAAGCCTTGGCCGTGCATCCTGATTCGACCCGTCACAGCACAGGCTCCATCGCCTGGAGAAAAAAGATAGAAATCTGCACGACACAGGCTCTCTCGTTTACCGCTGCTTCCTCCCGGACCTGACGGGGTTCACAAGCGCCTGTCACGTGAGGTCCATCCCTCCCCCAAGGCAACGAAGTGAACTGCCGCTGCACAAGGCCTCATTAAGGATATTCAACCCCGCATAAGCGGATTTCGGGTTCAGGGCACCGCTAGCTCCCCGTCTAGCACGACCAAGGCTTCGATCGATTCGCGCAGAAGCGCTGGTGTCATAAAAAAGCCGGTTCAATAAACCAGGGTTTACCATCGCCCGCGTTTAAACATCTAAATCAACACGCTCTTTCAGCTCTTTACCGACCTTGAAAAACGGAAGTCTTTTCGGGGTCACCTTGATGATTTCACCGGTTTTGGGATTTCTTCCGTTATAACCATCGTAGCTTTTAACCTTGAAACTTCCCAATCCCCGGATCTCGACCCTCTCGCCTTTGACGAGGGCCTCTTCCATGTTTCCGAATACGGTATTTACCACTTCTTCCGCCTTTTTCAATGCCAGGTTTTGGTCCTTGGCGAGAGCTTCGATCAACTGGGACTTGTTCATCTTGAACCTCTGTTTGTGATATAGGAGTAATTATGAACGCTTACTGCCGACGGAACCAAAATAATTGAATGGATTTCTCAAGTCAAGACCAAATATCGACCCCTGGAACTTCCAGTGCACGCCAAAATTTCATTTCGGCACTCCAGGGAAACTGTTTACATTTCCTTAATATTATATTATAGCGCCTGCAGGTGGAATCAAGAAGCAGAAGTTGGACTTTTTTCAACACTGTCTTCCTTTACCATAGACATGCATCGGAGGTAAGCCGCTTAATGCGAAATATTGTGCGCGAAGGCGTTCGGAATCTCGTACCCTATCCCCCCGGCAAACCGATAGAAGAACTCGAGCGGGAACTGGGAGTTCAAAATTCAATTAAACTGGCCTCGAACGAAAATCCGCTGGGCCCTTCACCTAAAGCCGTAAAAGCCATCCTGGAAAAAATCCCGACCCTCCATCGCTACCCGGACGGGAGCGCTTATTACTTAAGAACGAAACTGAGCGATACTTTAGGAATTCCCTTCGAACGAATAATCATCGGCAACGGTTCGAATGAATTGATAGAACTGCTTATTCGCACATTCCTTTCGGAAGGCGATGCCGCGGTCCAGGTTTTCCCCACCTTCCTGATGTATGAAAAAATCGTCACGGGTGCCGGCGGCCGCATGATCTCCCTGCCCATGAATGGATGGAAGGCGGACCCGGTCCGTATCGCAGAGGCTGTCACCGCAGACGTAAAATTCGTTTTCATCAATAATCCCAACAACCCTACAGGCACCGCGCTCAACCGCGAAGAAATCTCCTACCTCTTGACCCGGATACCCGAGGACGTCATCGTCGTACTCGACGAAGCCTACATCGAATTCGTGACAGATCCCTCCGTGGCCGACGGAACCAGGCTGATGGACCTGCATCCAATGCTGTGCGTTCTGAGAACATTTTCGAAACTCTACGGGCTTGCGGGTCTTAGAATCGGCTACGGATTCGGCACGTCAGGATTGATCGATTTTATGCACAGGGTCAGGCAGCCGTTCAACGCCAACGGTCTTGCCCAGGCCGCCGCCCTGGCCGCGCTGGATGATGAAGAATTCCGGAAACAGACTCTGGCACTCGTCGCCGACGGTCTCGCTTTCCTTTACAAGTCCCTGGACCGGCTC
>DSCZ01000604.1 GCA_011048855.1 Desulfobacteraceae bacterium
CCGACGGTGAGGTGATCGGCTACACGGTTACGACGGGAACCGGGAGTGTTTCACCTTCCACGGCCACGACGACAGACGGGGTCGCCACGATCACCTACACGGCCTCCGGGACGGTTGGGACTGTGATGATCCGCGCACAGGCGACAAACGGGGTCAACGCTTCGGTGGAGGTGACGCTGATAGGTGCGCAGGTGGGTTCTGTGAGCGTGAGCGCCGGGGCGGCGAGCATAGTTGCGGATGGTTCCTCGCAGGTTTTGATTTCTGCGACGGTAAGAGATGCAAACAACAACACTGTGGCCGACGGTACAACGGTGACCTTCACGACGACGGCCGGAGACCTGGATTCAGGCTCGGCAGGTACTCAGGCCACATTCAATTCTTTCACTTCCGGCGGTATCGCCACCGTGATGCTCACCAGCCCAACAACCAAGGGGAAGGCTACGGTAAGTGCGACGGCAGGGGGTGTTTCCGGGAGCGTTACTGTGGAATTCGAACCGGGGGCGCCTGCAAAGATCAAGGTGACTGCTTCGCCGGCCAATTTGACGGCGGACGGGTCCAGCACCAGCGAGATACGGGTAACGGTGCTTGATGCCAAAGATAACCCTGTCTCCGACGGTGAGACTTTGACTTTTGAGGCGACTGAAGGCACACTCGCCAATCTCACCATGACGACGACAGATGGCGTCGCCACCAATACCTACACAGCGCCCAGTTCGGTTCCCACGGCGGGGCATGCCACCGTTACCGTACGCACGGCGGCGGATATTCCGGACGGCACTGTGAACATTACCTTGATCGGTCCGCAGATCGCCGGGATAACCCTTGCGGCAAATCCTACGAGCCTGCCTGCGGATGGAACCAGCCAGGCGACCATAAGCGCAAATGTAACCGTGGCGGGGGGTGACCCTGTTCCTGACGGGACTACCGTGACATTTTCCCTTTCTCCGGATGACCCGGCGAGCGGAAGCATAACGGCTGAGGCGACCACCGGTGGAGGAATCGCCATCGCCACTCTTACGAGCAGCACCACCGCCGGTTCGGTGACGATTCGAGCCGAGGCCGGGGGCCGGAGGGCGCAGACTAACGTTGAGTACACTCCGGGCAGCATTTCTGTGAATGCCGTGCCGAATTCATTGTTGGGCACCGGGTTGGAGGAAGCCACCTTGACCGTGACGATCGCAAAGGCGAACGGCGATCCTTTGACAGGTGGTGAAATCACTTTTGCCTTGAGTGACCAGAGCCTTGGCACAATAGGCGAGGTCACGGAGACGGGCGAACCGGGGCGGTATACGGCTGTGTTTTCGGCGGCTGCCAAAGGCGGGACGGTCACGGTGACCGCGACTGCGACGATCGACGGCACCGACGTCAGCGGCTCCGATACCGTAGAAATCGAACCGCCGCCGGCCTTCATAGAGGTTACCGAGGGATTTCCCCAGCCGGTGGCCATTGCGATCAAAGGAACAGGGGGGCAGTCCACCAGCCAGGTGGTTTTCGATGTGAAGGACATCCAGGGGAATCTGGTTGCGGACGGATACAGGGTGGATTTCAGCATCTTGACCGCACCCGAGGGCGGGGAGGAGATTTCGCCCTTATTCGCCTATACTGCGAGCGGCAAGGTGGGCACTGTTCTCCGGAGCGGATACAAGTCCGGCCCGGTCAGTATCAAGGCCATCTACTTCCATGATACCAGCGTCAGCACCACCACGAGCCAGATCGCCATTTCCGGCGGCCCGCCGGTGGGCGAGGAATTCGGGATAACGGCGGAATACCGGAATATATCCGGTCTTTGGAAGGCATATCTCGATGACGGCATAACGTTGAGCGCCGGGGATGTTTATGGCAACCCCGTTCCTGATGGCACGGCCATTTCTTTCAAAACCTACAACACCGGCGGTTTGCTCGAGCCGGGAAGCTCGACGACTGAAGGGGGGATCGTGCGCAGCACCCTGAAGTCCGTACCCGGCGCCGAGACCACGCCGGCCCAGGGTTTTGTGTCCGTTACCGGTGAGGCGGTGAATGGGGGGCGCACCGCTCATGTGACCTCCATTGCGGTTGTGCCGGATGGCATAGGCGACATTGTTTATATTGGAACCAATGGCGGGGGCGTCTACAAATCCACAGACGGAGGAGCGAGCTGGACGAACATCAGCAGGTCTTCAGAAGATTCCAATCGTGGCCGGAACTTTATCATGCCATATGTCAAAGGTCCCAGAAGCATCGCCGTGGATCCGGACGATTACAACACTATCTATGTGGGCACCGGTTATTTCGGGCAGGGGAATGTGTATCGCAGTCTAGACGGGGGAGCCAACTGGAACAGCAACAACAACGAAGAGGTTTTCGGGCTGTTTTCCGGCAGTTCGGCAGTGCTTGCCGTGGTTTGTGACGATGGCGGAAGCGATTATGTCTGGATAGGCACCGAAGGCCAGGGAGCGTTTCTTTCCGAGGATGGAGAAAGATTCAAGGTGGGGGGGGAAATCGAAAACCTTGTTTTCAATGGAGTTGGAACAGGTTCCATGAGCACACCTGAACTGTCTCCAACGTCCCGAACGGAGAGTTTCACTGTTACATATGTAATGCCTGCTGATCAGAGCGCTTCACAACCGGAAGCGGACCCGGACAATGTTGGAGACGGCTTGATAACCAGTGTCGAGACGGACAGGACCAAAACTTTGAGTGAAACATGGACGATCAGGGTCATGGGGAATCCCGGAAGCGGAAGTGAAGAATGGGAGGTCAGAGGTTCGGTGGCCGGCGTCCAGAGTAATGAAGCAATCACGGACACCCAGTACGTTTCCGACGACGGTGAGGTCCGATTCACGATAATCCCCGGTACGACCGACTTCGGCCTGGGAGATTCCTTCACTTTCACCACCACGTCTGCATCCCCGCCTTTCTGGCGGGTGGAAGGGTCGGTTTCCGGTGTGCAGCAGAATGTAGCAAGAACTGATCTTACATACCGTTCCGACAACCGGGAGGTTGAATTTCTTATCAGCACCGGCACCGTCGACTTCGATGAAGGTGACCGTTTTACGTTTGATGTGGTTTCGAGCGGGCTGGGGCACGGCAGGACGGTCAGAGATATCGTGAAGGCCCCCGAAAGCGGCATTGGAAATTCGGCGGTGCTTTATGCGGCGACCCCGACCGGGGTGTTCCGAAGCACCGACGGAGGAAAGAGGTGGGCAGTAACCAAAAGATTCACCGGAGATAATATCCGATGTCTGGCGATTCATCCCAATTCAAACGGCGGGGGTGGCGACATAATCTACGCCGGCACCCAGGAGGCAGGTGTGTGGGTGAGCACCGACAGCGGGGGTACATGGACAAACTATGTCGATGGACTCGGAAAGGGTTCGAGTGCCTCGAACCCGGTGGCCGATACGGCCAATAAAGGCAACGGGGTAATGAGCAAGGTAACGGTGGGTCCAGAGGCCAAATCAGAATATTGGACCGTGACCTTTGATGAAGCACAGGACAAATGGAAAGTGGTCGGAACGGTGTCGGGAGCCCAGGCAGCGGCTGCTTCCACGGGTTTGACCTATACGTCGGGCGGCGGGGAGATTTCTTTCAAAATCACCGCCGGGACGGTGCCTTTTGAGGATGGAGATTTTTATTATTTCATCACCACCAGGGACCCAGGCCGTGAAATCAGGAGCGTGCTGGTGGTGACGGACGGCATAAACAACAGCAACGATTACCTGTATGCAACAACTTATTTCTGGGGGGCGCTTGCGCCCCATGCCGTGGGGAATGTTTATGCCCACCCGTTGAATGACGGAACAGGGCATATGCAGGGAGGGGCGACATGGGTTGAGGCGGCCGAAGGGCTTCCGCAGTATGATCCGCCTGACGACCAAACTTTATTCGCTCAACACATACTGGCTGCGAACACAGATATCGCTCCCACGACAATCTTCATCGGCGGCGAAGGCATCAATTTCTACAAGGCCGCCGGCGAGGCCCCGCCGGCTTCCGGGTTTTATTCCGCTGAGCCTTTGTGGGTGCAGAGCAAAACCGGGTTGAGCAACCTGGTCATGACCCGGATGCTGGTGCTTTTCTCAGGGATGTGCGACATGACTATTTCAGAGAATCCGGCTTATGCGCCTGCATACATATATACAGTCTACATCCAGGATCGTAACGGAAATCCTCCGGTTGCAGGGACCGCCTTTAAAGTGGAAACTTTCGATGTCGACGATAAGTTGATTTCGACACCGATCGACATTGTTTACCCGGATGCGCTCACATATAAAGGCACCTTCAGGGATCCGTCGAACCCGAGCACGAATAATCCTTATCAGATTTCAGTCACTTACTCGCCGGGAGGAATTGCCAGGACAGTGTTTACTTATACCCCCACCTGCCTGGATGAGGCCCCCGGATGTTCAGGCAGCAAAGAAGTTGTTGAATTTAATCGTTAATCCGGCCCGACAGGCGGAATCACTTTTTACCCCGACTTCGTGAAAATCACGAAGTCGGGGTAGTGCCGGATAAATTCGCAAGAGCCTTTCTCGTTCTGGCCTGCAGATTCAAAGGCCCTTTCGACCTTTCCCAGTTGGCGATGGTGTTAGGGCTCACATCCAGCGCCCGCGCGAAAGAAGCTTTTGTCATGCCCAGGTTCGTGCGGATTTCGACGACGGTTTCGCCGGTAATTACGCCGGGTGCGGGCGGGAGAGGGCTTGCTTTTTTCTTTGAGGGCCTGCGTTCGGCCTTTAGTCCTTCTTTTTTCTTTTTGGCGGTCCGGGCTTTTTTCTTCGGGCCCGGAGCCTTCTTCGGTTTATCAGTTTTTTCTTTCCCCGGGACGACAGATTTCTTCTTTGCAGGCGGCGAAAAAGTTGCATCGTCGTCGTTTGTCATTTCGATGCCGAAAACGTCCGAGAGGTCACCTTCCGCAATCCGACTGTGGCCGTCCCGGGACGGGGCGGAGGAAACCGCGGTCATATCGAGATCAGCCGTGATCAACTCTTCATGGTCCACCCCTCGCAGAACGAAAAGCAATTCGGGTTCTTCGTCGAGACGTGCACCCACACCGTAAAGCACTGCAGCCACATGTTTGCACATAACGGCCCAGTCCGGACAGGAGCAGTGGAGCTTAATTTCCGCCGGACTTGGAAACAGGCCCCTGTCGCGGTCTGTTACGACCGACATGACACTTTCGGAAAGCCTCCCCTGGAGCAATTCCAGAAGAGAGCCGATCTGGCCGGCGCATCGGTCCTTGACTTGGCGCCATTTCTTCGTAGGAAGTTTCTTGATCTCGATTTCCACGTTATAAAGCTCCGAGCCGCTGACCATCGCCTTGATTGCACCTTCGGCCATTTCAAGGTGACACACGGAGCCGTTTCTGACATAGGTGCGGCCTCGGGGAAGACGGTTTTCAAAGTCGCTGAATTTTTCCAGGTGCTCGCACCAGGCCTGGCCCCAGAAAGACCTTGCGATCTTTCGGCCCTGGATTTCCACGGGCTGGATGCAGAGGCCCTTTTTCCGGAGCTTCTCCATCTTTTTCAAGGAACGAGCGCGCCTTACCGCCACCGGGACGTAAGGCTTCCATCCATACCAGCCCATATTTTCCTCCTACATGCCGGCCCTGTCTATATCGAGAGCCACAAGATCGATCAATTCCCTGTCGCTCATTTCGGTGAGCATGGCTTCGGCGCCAGCCTTTAGAATGCCATCTGAAAGCACTTTCTTTTCTTCTATCAGGGCATCGATTTTCTCCTCAACCGTGCCGCGGCAGACGAACTTGTGCACGAGCACGTTGCTTTTCTGCCCTATGCGGAAGGCGCGGTCGGTTGCCTGATTTTCAACGGCCGGGTTCCACCACCGGTCGAAATGAATCACGTGGGATGCAGATGTCAGGTTCAGTCCCGTACCCCCGGCCTTCAGGGAAAGAACAAAAAAGGGCGGGCCGTCTTCTTTTTCAAATTCACGAATCAATCTGCGGCGGGCTTTGACAGGCGTTCCTCCATGCAGGATCAAACCCTCGGAGTTGAAAATTTCAGACAGGAAACCGGCCGTTGGTTGGGTCATTTCTCGAAATTGTGTGAAAAGCAGTAATTTTTCCTGCCTGGAAGCAATTTCTTCACAAACGGTTCTAAGGCGTTCGAATTTCCCGCTCTCGGCAGGCTCATACACTCTATCCCCGAGGAGCTGGCTCGGGTGGTTGCATATCTGCTTGAACCTGAGGAGATATGAAAGCACGAGCCCGCGCCTTTTGATCCCATCGGCTCCGGCCAGCGAGCGGGCCATTTCATCGACGGAGTGCGCGTAAAGGGCGGCCTGTTTTTTGGTCAGGCCGCAAAAGGTCTTAACTTCAGTTTTGTCCGGAAGATCGGGAACAATATTTTTGTCGGTTTTGAGCCTCCGGAGTATATAAGGCTGAACAAGGCGGCGCAGCGGTCCGTAGCGGTCTTTTTCCCGCTGCTCCAGGGATTTCGAAAATTCCTTGAATTTGCGGGCGTTCCCCAGGAGCCCGGGACACAGAAAATCGAAAATGGACCATAAATCGGACAACCGGTTTTCCACGGGGGTGCCGGTGAGGGCGATCCTCGAAGCGGACTTGAGTTTCTTCACTGCCTTTGTCTGGTCTGCTGAGGGGTTTTTAATGGCCTGGGCTTCGTCCAGGATCACAAGGTTCCAATGGGTGTCAAGCAGCCAATTTTGTCTCAGGACCATTCCATAGGTGGTCAACACCAGGTCAATCCCCGCAACGAGACCTTCAGGGTTTCGTGCCATCCGTGCGGATTTTTCTTTATCCATTTCGGAAGGATGAACGAACAATACCTCCAGTGTGGGTGCGAAACGATTGATTTCATCCTTCCAATTCCCAAGAAGGGAGGCCGGGAGCACCAGAAGCGAAGGCCCGGATTTGTTTGTTTTTTCTTTAAGGCTCAAAAGAAGCGAAAGAACCTGGACGGTTTTCCCCAGCCCCATATCATCGGCAAGGCAGGCACCGAGCCCCAGGGATGAAAGAAACCGGAGCCACCTGTGCCCTGTTGCCTGGTATGGCCTTAGATTGCCGCGAAAATTCTTACTTTGGGCTGAATGGTCCAATTTTTCAGGGTTGCGCAAGTCCTCAAGAACGCTCGAAAGCCAGGTCCCGGCACTGATAAAGGCCCACTCCCGATCGATTCCGGGAGACGCGCCGGCAGATGCGAAATCCGCCGGGGCACCTGCAAGCAGGCGCATACCTTCTATGAAGGAAATTCCGTTTTCTCCGGCCTCATCTTCGACCTGTTTCCAATGGGTCAGGACTTCCGAGAGTTTTTCCCGGTCCACTTCCACCCATTTGCCTCGAAGGTTCACGAGACC
>DSCZ01000065.1 GCA_011048855.1 Desulfobacteraceae bacterium
ACCGTGAAAGGCGAAATCATAACCCCACGTCCGGTTGACACCCTTCCTCCCGTTTGCTCAAAAGCATTCTTTCCAAGATTAAAAAATATAACACAGCATATACCCCCCCGCAACAAAAACACTTGCCGGCAAAAAAAGCACTGTCACCGGACCGTGTAAAAAGGCAGGGCGGATAAAGGCCGGGACAAGGGTTCGATGCAGGGGGATTCATCGCCGAAAAGACGTCTCATGCAGGGGACTCAAGTGAAAAGGGAGGCTCAAAAAAAAGCCTCCCTTTTCGCAAAAAAAACTGGATCCAGTCTTTACCAGCCCCAGGTCAAATATTTGTGAATTGAATTTGAAGCCATGCGTCCTGCTCCCATCGCAAGAATCACCGTAGCCTGACCGGTAACGATGTCCCCGCCGGCCCAGACACCCTTTTTCGAGGTTTTCCCGGTCTCGGGATCTGCAATAATGTAACCCCACTTATTCAAATTCAACCCATCGGTTGCCCGGGTAAGCAAAGGATTGGCAGCCGCGCCCACGGCGATCACAGCCAGATCGCATTCAAGCCTGAACTCGGAGCCCTCTTTAGGAACAGGTCGCCTCCGACCCGATTCATCTGGTTCGCCCAGTTCCATTTGGAGGCAGTCGATGCCCGTTATCCTTCCCCGATCGTTACCGAGAAAACGGGTCGGTGCAGTGAGCAAATGGAATTCAATGCCTTCTTCTTCTGCATGATGGATCTCCTCGGCCCGTGCCGGCATCTCCTCACGTGACCGCCGGTAGACTATGCGAACGCGGTCCGCGCCCAGCCTCATAGCAGTACGCGCCGCATCCATCGCTACGTTTCCGGCTCCGAAAACCGTTACATCCCTGCCGATAACAATCGGTGTATCGTATTCCGGGAAAAGGTAGGCCTTCATAAGATTCGCCCGCGTTAAATATTCGTTTGCCGAGTAGACACCAATGAGGTTCTCACCGGGTATATTTAAAAACCGGGGAAGCCCGGCACCCACGCCTACGTAAACCGCATCAAAGCCTTCTTCCCCCAGCAACTCGTCCATGCTCACCGTACGACCGACAACGACATCACACTCCACCTTCACACCGAGGCGCTCGAGGAAATTGACTTCGGAATAAACTATTTCCTTGGGCAGGCGGAATTCAGGAATTCCATAAACCAGAACACCGCCAGGCTTATGAAAAGCCTCGAATATGGTCACATCATGGCCCTTTAAAATCATGTCTCCCGCCACAGTGAGACCCGAGGGACCGCATCCCACCACCGCGACACGTTTCCCGGTCGGTTCCGCCTTCGGCGGCAACTCGCCGGTGCCCTGCACCCGCTCCAGATCGGCGACAAAACGCTCCAGGCTCCCAATGGCCACAGGTTTGTCCTTTTTACCAAGGATGCACTTTCCTTCGCACTGGATTTCCTGGGGGCAAACGCGCCCGCATACAGCCGGAAGGCTGTTTCTTTCCCACACGTGCCTGATAGCCTGGGTAAATTTTTCTTCCCTGATCAGCTTGATGAAGCCAGGAATATCCACGGAAACCGGGCATCCTTCCACGCAGGCAGGCTTCTTGCATTGCAAACAACGCTGCGCTTCGTCGAGCGCCATCTCCTTTGTAAAACCGATCGGGACCTCGTCAAAATTCCGCTTCCGCACCTCCGGTTTCTGCTCTGGCATCTTCTGCCTGGGAATCTTTTCCGACTCCTTGGATTTCTCCACCATGTTATCCTCCGACTTTTATATACTGCGCTCCTCTCAACCCGTCTTTTTTTCACTCAGAAATCTCTCGTAAGAGATTTTTTCCTGCTCCTTATAGGCTTCGAGACGCTGTGCAAGTTCATTGAAATCGACCTTGTGACCATCGAATTCAGGGCCATCAACACACGCGAACTTGATTTTGCCGTCCACACTGACCCGGCAGCACCCACACATGCCTGTGCCGTCCACCATGATCGCATTCAAGCTGACCAGCGTCTTGACCCCGTATTGCTCGGTGAGTTTGCATACAAACTTCATCATCGGTACAGGTCCGATTCCAACCACAAGTTTTATATCCTCTTTTTCCAGCAAATCCTTCAATGCATCGGTAACGAAACCATGCCGGCCGTAAGACCCGTCATCGGTGCAGACCTCGAGTTCGTGGCTGGCGGCTTTCATCTTGTCCTCAAGGATCAACAGGTCCTTGTTCCGCGCTCCAATGATTGAAAACACGTGGTTTCCAACCTCTTTAAGTCCACGGGTGATAGGATGCAGAACCGCGACCCCGGTTCCTCCACCGACGCAGGCTACCTTTCCAAGCTTCTCCAAATGGGTCGGCTGGCCGAGGGGACCTATAATGTCCTGGAACCCGTCCCCGACCTGCAAGGATTTAAAAAGTGATGTGGACTTTCCCACAACCTGGTAGATAATTGTAATTGTGCCCTTCTTCAGATCCGTGTCAGCCATGGTTAAAGGGATTCGCTCCCCTGTCTCATTGGCCTTCAGAATAACAAATTGTCCGGGCCTTGCCTTGGCGGCTATTTTAGGCGCACTGATCTCATTCAAGACCACTGTGCCCTGGGCCATTTCCTGACGTTTCAAAATTTGGAACATGGATGAACCTCCAGGATAGTATTTTGACAGGACGATACCGCTTACCACAGCAACGCCCCTGTGTCAAAAAAATCTTTCCACTGACCGGCTTAGTAAAAGATCCATCAACATTCGGAAATATAAAAATTTTTCAACATTCATTCATTTTATAAACCAATAAAAAACTTCATTCTTCGGCTTTTCACTTCCCCATTAAATTCCACCTCTATTGACAATAAAATCTTCATATACTATAAAAACTGCGATTCACAAAATGATCGCCCTGCCGGGTGGCTTTACGACAAAAGAACACGGAGGTGAGATATATGGGCCAACATTTTATTAATGTTTTTTTGGACGCTGAAGAGGAACAGAAAATCAAAGAAGCCGGTTTGGATGATAAAATCATTGAAATCGAAGGCAAAAAAGCTGTCAAGGTTCCGGTGGGGGATAAAGAATACAAAAAGCTTATAAAAGGCTTCCCGGACCTCGAATTCGATGAAGAAAACGCATGCGTTCTGCCGGAAGATGCCAAAAAAACGCTTTGCGACATGATTGTAACATCCGAATCGCTCGACTGTATGAAAGTGGCGATTGTAAAGCTTTACAATCCTCTGGCGGGCAAAGAACTGCGAAGTAAGACTTTCTGATTGGATGCCCATCCGGAAATACCGGATGGGCTCTATACTAGATTTTGGAAGTACCAAAGGCTTCTGTCCAGCTTTCCACGAGACGCTGTGTCCGCTCGTCCAGCCTGCTGGCGATAACCTTGTTTAGCCGCTCCATAAGCGTGAACCCAAGGATTGGGTCCTCACCGAAGAGGCGCCGCAGTTCCAACGCGGGGATCTCAAAGGCTTGGACTGGTCCCGTCGACCTGGCGGTGGCGGTCCTTTTTTCAATGCCTGCCAGCGCAGACCAGCCGAATATTTCTCCCGGATTGATTTCATCGACCACGATCTGGATTTCATTTTCCTCGAATCCCGATCGGATAGCCTCCTCGTAACGCAACTCGTCGGTTTTAAACAACCGCTCGGTAAAAAGGATGGACAACTCCACAACCCCCTCCAGCAACCCGAATAGAGAGTCAGGGGCTTCACCTTCGCTGAAAATCACAGTATCGGGGAAATATTCCCTCTTCGACCCGGCACCTGCAATGACATTCAGGGCATTCGGTGCAATTCCTCTAAAGAAGTCAACATGCTCCAGCATTTTTCCGTCCATGCGTGCACCTCCTTTTTGTAATTTTATTAAAATTTCAGGCAGAAACCGCACGAATCCACGTCACATGGTATGGAAAGCGCCTTAATCGTAGGACCGACAGTATTTGAAGGAAATTTGACGGCGTCGTAAAATTTTTCTTTTATCTGATATTAATAGACTTTTTTGTTTCCCCCGTCAAGAGAGAGAAACCGCTGTAATCAGGGCCCCCGGGTTCAGAGCGCTGGTTTGAACACTGGTTGCTGCCCGAGAGGACTACATCTCTGCAAAAACATCTTGGACTTTTTTGAACAAAATCGGATAGGATTTAAGGAATGGCTGAATGAATCTTGATGGCCTCGTAAAAAGTCAAAACAACGATGTCCCTCGGCGTCGGGGTCGGAGATTGATCGGCAGTTTTTTCGACCCCGATGCCGACCCCGACGCCGATAAGCCGGGAATGGTACTTCTTACGACGCTGTCAATCTTGATGGAAACAAACGAAAACAAAAACCCTGACGCCGATGCAGGCGTCGCTACAGATCAGGAGGATACATTGAATTACGGAATCACACGCGAACAGGCTCTCGAACTTGTCCATGCCCACATTAAAAACGCCAACATGATAAAACATTGTTTGGCGAGTGAAGCAGTGATGCGCGCCGTGGCGCTGCGTCTCAGTCAGGATCCCGATAAATGGGGGCTCGCAGGCCTGCTCCACGACCTTGACGTGGAAATCGTTGATGCGGATCTTTCGGTTCACGGCCTCGAAACGGCGAAAATATTGCGGGGCCTCGGCGTGAACGAAGAGATAGTCGCCGCGATAGAGCTCCATAACGAGCAGGCCCACGGGCGGCCCCGCACCGAGCCTTTCCACCATGCTCTGGCAGCAGGAGAAACCCTGACTGGGTTGATTATCGCCACGACGCTCGTATATCCCGACAAAAAGATCAAAAGCGTCAAACCCAAATCGGTCCGGAAACGCATGAAAGAAAAGGCGTTCGCAGCGAGCGTCGACCGGGATATAATCATTGAGTGCGAAAAATCAGGAATTCCGCTCGATGAATTCATCGTCCTGTCACTGGAAGCGATGCAGGGGATAGACGTGGAGCTGGGACTTTAGTGGCAGGACCCACCCGGTACTTCCGGATGCAGATCCCTGTTGGGGCGCTTGTTGACCTGGAAGAAGCACAGATTCACTGGAACATAAAGCGCCTCATGCTGATATTCATCAACAGGCCCAGAGCCGCCATCGTGGTAACCATGGAGGAACCCCCGTAACTTAAGAACATGAGAGGAATGCCGACAACCGGCAACAGGCCGGTCACCATACCGACATTGATCGCCACCTGCCAGAAAACAATCGCAACGATTCCCACGGCCATCATCGCGCCGAACTTATCTTTCGAATTCCGTGCAATTCCAAGTCCCCAAAGAACCAGCATCAAAAAAAGAATCAGCAGGATAAAGGAGCCCAGGAAGCCCCATTCCTCTCCAAGCACGGAGAATGCAAAGTCGGTGTGTTGTTCGGGCAGGAAATGCAGGCGCGTTTGAGTTCCCTTTAAAAAACCCTTCCCCCAAAATTGACCTGATCCAATAGCGATTTTCGACTGTGCAATATGGTAGCCCGAACCCAGGGGATCCATTTCCGGCTTTAAAAACGAAAGGATGCGCACCTGCTGGTATTCCTTGAGCCGGGTCCATATGAACGGCGCCACGGCGACCACCGAAAAAGCAACAATCGCAACCGACTTTATATTCACACGGAAAAGCAGGATCATCGATGATGCGATCGCCAGCAGAAGAAGGGCTGTTCCAAGGTCCGGCTCTTTTATTATTAGCACCGCCGGAACGGCTGCGATGACGGCCGGCAAAACCAGGTCCCTCAATCGGTATTCGCCGTTCCTGCTTTGATCCGAGAAATATTTTGCCAGCGTCATAACCAAGGCGATTTTCGCAAATTCGGAAGGTTGAAAGGAGACAAAGCCGATAGAGAGCCATCGCTGGGAGCCCGCAATCACCCTGCCGGATATCAGAACCACGACCAGCATGATCATCAGAACAAAATAAAACGGAAAGGCAAGTCTTTCCAGAGAATAATAATTAAAGGTCGTCATGATAAAAAAAACAATAAATCCAATGCCAAGCCAGTAAAGATGCCTGATAAAAACCGCCCCTCCCCCCATATTCCTGATAGGATACGTTGCGCTGTACAGGTTCAGAACACCTATACCCGCGATCATGACCACTAACAGGAGAAGCACCCAATCGAAATGCTGGATCAGTCGTCTGTCAAACATTTTGAATCCTAAGAATCCAGGTCCAGATAGGTCTTTATCAATTCCCGGGCTATCGGAGCCGCTGCACTGCCTCCATGCCCGCCGTGTTCCACCAGCACCACCACGACAATTTTCGGATCGGCCGCAGGCGCGGCGGCTGCGAACCAAGCATGATCCCTGAATCGCTCCGGAATTTCTCCCTGCGCTTCGATGATCTTGCTCCTGTCAAGCGCCACGACCTGAGCGGTCCCTGTTTTTCCAGCCACTGTCGTCTGTTCAAGACGTGCCTGTCCCCCGGTCGCCCCCCGGTCATTCACCGCGCCGATCAAAGCCGTCCTTACAAGCGACAGCGTTTCCCCGCTGACGTCGATTCTGCTCACCTCTTCGGGTTCGAAACTGTAAAAAGTTTCATCCGGGCTACCCACCGACTTGGTAATGCGAGGCCGGTAAAGCACTCCACCATTAAACAGGGCGGACATCATCGAGCAAACCTGGAGAGGGGTGACCAGCAAAAAACTCTGACCGATCGAAAGGGATACCGTCTCCCCTGCCTGCCAGGGAACACCGAACCTGTCCCTTTTCCATTCATCGGTTGGAACCAGCCCTGGTCTTTCCCCACCCAGCTCAAAACCGGTTCGCATGCCGAATCCGAAGCGTCGGCTCCAGTCGGAGATTTTTTCCAACCCCAGGCGCAGACCAACCCTGTAGAAATAGACATCGCACGACTCCACCAGTGCCCGGTAAAGATCAACTTTCCCATGACCTCTCCTCTTCCAGCACCGGAAAGAAGAGTCCCCGATTTTAAAAAGGCCGTTGCAAAAAATCTTTTCGGCCGATTCGACTGCACCCTCTTCCAGGGCCGCAACCGCCATGATGATCTTGAACACCGAGGCCGCTGGGTATTGCCCGGAGGTAGCCCTGTTCTGAAGTGGAAACCGGGGCGAGGAGCTTATCCGGCTCCATTCCGATTCCTTTATCCCGGCCGCGAAGCAGTTCGGATCAAAGGAAGGGCTGCTGACCATCGCGAGAACCGCCCCGGTGTCAGGATCCATGGCCACTGCAGCCCCCATTTTTCCCCGCAGGTTTTCTTCGGCGACGAACTGGAGCCTGCTGTCGATCGTCAAATGAACGGCCGAGCCCGGTACAGCCTGTTTTCGCGACAGTATCCGAAGTACCCTCCCGGACGCATCCA
>DSCZ01000436.1 GCA_011048855.1 Desulfobacteraceae bacterium
ATAGTGAGTTGATGGTGTAAAGGGGCAGAATTTTCTTGAACAATTCGCGTGCACGGGTCAGGTTCAAATTACCGCATGTACAGCATTTCGTAATCTCAAGCACAGCCTCATCCAGAGTCTTGCGTCCTCGCTTGATATCCCTGATATTTTTGTCTATGAGATTTTCGGCGATCATGGCGTGCCCGCACATGGTGGTCAGCTCCAGGATCTCGAAATCCGGAAGCCGCTCGGTCTGGCCCCAGGTGCCGAGTGAATACTCCAGGCTGTGGATATAGCCGAGGCCCGCCTCGTTCATGATTTCTTGCACCACATCTGTGATGCCGGAGATGATTATGGAAATTCCAGGTTTGTTCTTGGAAAATTCCTTGATCAGGGCAACCACCTTTTCCTTGTTGTCGAATGTGCATTCGACAATGGTGCCGTCGCTGACACGGTCCAGGATGTTATCCATTGTCGTCGTGTAAATGTTTCCCGTCTTCATATCACCCAAGTTGACGCAGCCGTGCTTGTGGCAAACACTCAAAAATTGCTGCGTCTTGGGCCGTGACCCCTTCTTGTTGACTCCGGTGGCAGGACAGCCCAGCACCACGAAATCCCTCGACAGGCTGTCCCGATCACCTCTTCTATGCAAACTATGTGTCATATCGAAGCTCCTTCCGTTCAGTTCTTAGCGTTCGTGCCGTAAAAATCGAAATAAGGCTCTCCAAGGCCGAGATTGTTTTTGCTGTTCAACGAATACCAAATGCCCATACGGTCGAACACCTCTTTGATCGGCACTTCGCCTTCCGGGGTAACTTTGGTGATCACTTCAATGGTGAAAACCGTATTGACATCTTGTGCGACCTTCTTTAAGGCATTCAGTACTTCCTCCAGTTTTTCCAGAGGAGCGACGCCTTCGATGATGGCGGATGTCGCCTTTTCTCCGAGCACATCTTCTCTCAGTTTTCCGCTCTGCTTGTCGGCCATGAAATGGGTCACAGGGTTCTCTTCGGCGAAGTGGTACCCAATGGGAGCGAGAGCCATCGCCACCTTTTCAACATCCCGGAAATAAGCACCTACCCCCGGACGCCCGAGCTCGACCCCCACACCTACTATACCCGGCGGGAAAGTCCCTTTAACATCCGTCGTTTTCATCTCCTCCGTGCCCCGCCCCGGAGTTTGGGAGCCGAGAAACTCGATCAACGGATTGCTCAAAATTCCGCGTACCTCACGCGGCCACGTTTCTTCCGGTTGATAAAGCGCGTTCACCGGGCAGATATTCGCACGCAGACACATTCCGCAATCGGTGCAAGCATCCTGATCGATCTCGATATACACACGGCCTGGAATCACTTCATGCCGATGAAACGTTTGAATCCTTCCCATCGGGCAATAGGCAAAACATCGCTTGCAGCCGATGCATCGATCCTTATCTACCTTCATAATGTCTCCTTATCTTAACAATAAAAATTTATATGTGGTTGGACCTTTGCTTTTCCAAAAGATTATTAGTAAAGTCAAAATGTTTTCTCATGCATCCACATGCTTTTTCCGCGTTTCTTTCAGCTATCGCCTTATATACTTCCAGGTGGTATTTAACCAGTTCAGTACGTATACCCTCAATCTTGAACAACGATGTCCGCCTTTCATGGTGACTCCGCTTGAGCAGGCCCTCAATCGCTTCATAGATAAAAATAAGGATATCATTGTGGGTGGCCCTGACGATCGCGTTATGGAATTCAAAATCGGACTCAGCTCCAAAGTCGGGGCCATTTAGGCTTAAAGGCATCTTATCCAGAATATTTTTTATATGTGCTATTTCCTCTGGTGTAGCCCTCACCGTGGCGATACGAACGGCCTCGCACTCCAGTATCATTCGGACTTCGAGGATGTTTTCGGAAACAGCCGGCTTCAGCGTCAGCATCAACTCAAAAAACGACGAAAGGGATTTGAACCCGGGAGACATGACATATGCGCCGCGCCCGGGTTCACTGGAAATTACCCCGAACATCGAAAGGGTCTTCAACGCTTCTCGAAGGCTTCCGCGGCTCACCCCAAGCCGTGAGGACAGGTCACGTTCGGAAAGTAATCTGTCCCCGGATTTCAGGTTCCCTTTGGCGATAGCATCTTTGAAATGCTGAATAATTTCGTCGAAAACCCTGTTTTTAGGTGGTGCAAACGGTGAACTCAAATCCTTCTTCACGATCCGTCATCTCCAGATTGCTTATTGTTGAGGTCTTTACGATTCATTTATAGGCGTATATAATTTTTAATTTAAAAAATCAGCAAAAACGCAGATAATCCATGCAAAATCGTACAGTTGACGTCAAAAAAAATGTAAAATCAAAAGCAGGTCCCATTTTATGGTTTATTCCAATGCGCCCGGGCTTTTTTTCTAAATATTTTTAACATCTAATATATCCCGAACTCCTCTGCCGCATCAAACAAGGCAATGACATTTTCAGGAGGTACATCGTCCTGGATATTGTGCACGGCTGCAATAACATAATTACCGGCTCCTCCCAAAGAACGTACTAGATTCCTCACCTCTGCCCGGACCTCTCCCGGTTTACCGGTATTGAGAACCCGCTGTGTGTCCATGCCGCCCCAGAAACACAACCTGTTTCCGTAATCAGCAGCAAGCTTTTCAGGTTCCATACCAGCAGCCGATACCTGGATGGGATTGAGAGCATCGACTCCAATTTCGATCAAATCGTCCAGAAGTGGCCGTATGGCACCGTCCGTATGGAAAAGTATCTTTGCATCGCTGTGTGTCTTAATGCAGTCGAAAATCTTTTTGTGACGAGGCTTGACAAATTTCCGATAGTGGTCCGGCGAAAACATAAGGCTCTCCTGCGTCGCCAGGTCGTCATGCACAAACATGATATCAACATAAGAGCCTATCTCGGACAATATGCGCTCCCCGATCCGTAAATCCAAATCCAGGATCCTGTCCATGACCGCTTCAAGCATAACGTGATTCAAGGCCAGGTCCATAAAGAACGTGTCATAGCCCCTTAGAAATTGGCTCAATGATACCACCGGCCGGGGAAACACTCCGATCACGGCATAATCGGTCTCCTCCTTAAGACGTCGCGCTTGCTCTTTGAGACCGTAATAACGCTCATCGTCTTCCGGATCAGGCCAGAATGGGTGCATGTCCAGATCGTTGATCGTCTGCGCGGCCTTCAACGGATGATTAGAAATAAACCACGGCCCAGTCTCGGGCCGCCGCCATGTGACGCCCCATTCGTCGGTGCGCGTCGATTCAGGGCTCATCGGGCTCAAGCGCCAGTACTCGTTCCATGAATCGTCGTGCCGCGGGGTAACCATGCGGGTGTCGATATCGAAACGGGCGAGAACCCTTTCATCGGGACGTACGGCCCGGGCCCATTTGCGAATCACCTTGCTTTCCCCTTCCATCCCCAGATATTGCAGCAGACTGTCATGCGCCCCCCGGGCGATGGTCGAAGTGAACGTACCTCCCAGATCCCTTGGAACTCTGTCGGCCATCTGGTGCGACACGGCCTTTAGTACCCTTTCTCGATGTGCTAATTGCATGGTGTCCTCTCCTTACAGCATTATTTTGTTCCACCGGAGTCGGATTCATCCTTAGCGTGTCGAATCCAAACCCCGAAAGCGAAGGTTACAGTCGCTCCGATCGGGAAAGCTAGCACATGGCGATCCTATTTCTTCATCACCTTCACAATAAGGTACCTGATCTGCTGGGTGAACAGCGACAGGACGCCCAGTCCCATGAGTGCACATGCAATAGGCGTACTGAAAAGAATCAGGGGGTTGTTCCCCGATATGATCATTGCCTGACGCAGGCTCTCTTCGGCGATGGGACCCAGCACCACCCCCAAAATCAAGGGGGCCAGAGGGTAGTCGTACTTCTCCATAAAGAACCCCGCAACGGCGAAGCCCATCATGATCCAGATATCGCCGAAATTGTTACGGATCGCGAACACCCCCCCAACGCAAAAAATTATGATGCCCGGACCTAGAATGTTGTACGGAAGTTCGATCACCCGCGAAAAATATCTTATAAACAGTTTTGCGAAAAATATGATCATTACGTTGGCCAAAAACATCGCGGCGAATATAGCGTATACCAACTTCGGCTGCTGAAGAAACAGGAGGGGACCGGGC
The DNA here is from genome assembly GCA_011048855.1 of Desulfobacteraceae bacterium. The sequence continues at coordinate 4,132 of DSCZ01000436.1, forward strand.
TTTAAACCATGGATCAAAAGTGCCCCGAGCATGATAGCTGTGGCCGCGCTCCCGGGAATCCCCATCGTTAGCAAGGGCACCATCGCGCTGCTGCAGGCCGCATTGTTCGCGGTCTCTGGCGCCGCCACCCCCTCGGGAATACCGGTGCCGTATCTCTCAGGGTTCTTGGCCCAACGAATGGCCTCGCTCAGGCCCACGAATGACGCTGTGGTCGCCCCCACGCCGGGCAGGATGCCGATAAAACTTCCGATGGCTGCCGAGCGGGCATAGAGCCCCTTGAGCTTCCACATGGCCTTGAGTTTGGGAAGCTTGGCCCTAGCCTTGGCTCTAATCCCCTCCATCTGCCTCCTTTCCTTGAGGCGGTTGAGCACCTCGGCGACCGCAAACAGCCCTATGATTGTGGGGATGAAATCGATACCGCTCAGCAGGGTTGTGGTACCGAATGTGAAACGGTTAAATCCCGAAATCTTGTCGATCCCCACCGTGGCCACCAGAAGCCCGATCAGCACAGATAACAGCGCTTTCACCGTGTTTTTGGTGCCGAGGCTGCTAACAACACTCAGGCCCAGGAAAGCCAGGGCAAAAAATTCTGAAGGACCAAATTCAAGCGCCACCTTGGCCAACTGGGGAGCCACCAGCGCCAGAACGATGGTGCCAAAGATGCCTCCCAACACTGAGCTAGCGATATCCCATCCCAGAGCCTCTCCTGCCAAGCCCTTTTTAGCCATCATGTGCCCGTCCAAAGTAGCGGCGGCGCCTTCGGGTGCTCCAGGGGTTCGGAACAAGATGCCGCTGATGGATCCTGCGTAAACCGAAGAAGCATAAAGGGATACCAGCAAAAAAAAGGCCTCCGTCGGTCCCATTGTGTAGGTCACCGGTACGGCCAGAGCTATTGCCATGGTGCCGCTGATACCGGGAATTCCCCCGGAAAGGATACCAAGCGTAGTCCCGATTCCCAGAATCAGGATGTTGTGTGGCGCAATAGCCGTCAAAAAACCATTCACCCAGTACTCTAACATCACTCCTCCTCTTTCACAGGAGATCGGCATATCCCGGTACCGGGACTTCCCCCGTAACAAAAAACCGAAACATCCATGTTTCCGAGAATATCAAAGGCCCAAAAAAGGCTGAGCTGACGAAAAACCCCGTGTCCCCTGGGCAGGGGTATGTAAAGCAATTTTCCGAAAAGCAAATAGATAACGGCCAGGATTCCCAGAACGCCGACCGGAATGATCTTACGCTTGCGGGGATTTATGTACAGCATCATGGCGATGATGAAGATCGGACTCGCCACCATGAACCCGAGAGGCTTGAGCAGGTAGATATACACCAAAATAAACAGCGTCGTCACTCCCACCCTCACCCAATCCCGGTATCCAGCTTCCGCGGGCGCAACGGGTTCGTGCCCCGGAGAGGCCGCCCTCATTTCCCTTTTCAACAGCACAGCGTAGCGCACGGTGAGGTAGCCGCTCAGCGCTATCATGCCCACGAGGATGACCTTCGGCCAGAAATCAGGCCCCACCGTCTCGTATGTCTGCATCACCCGCAACTGGGTTGCCTTGTAATACATAAAAAAGGAGCCTACCAGTATAAACGCACTCATTAGAAGATTTCCCAGCATAATATTATCCTTCAGGGGCTGAGAGCAACGTGGGGGCCTCCCAGCCCCTTGGCAGGGTGCACCTTGTCCTATTTGATGTATCCCAATTTTTTCAAGACCTTTTCGAACATATCACGTTCCTTACGGATTTCAATCTTCAGGTCCTCGGGCCCCATATAGCCGGGGCGGATGTCCAGAAGGTTGGCCTTTTCCAGATTCTTGTATACAGGGTGCTCCATCGACTTTTTAAACACCTGATGCAGATACTCAATACGATCGGCCGGCGTCCCCTTCTTGGCCCCGATTCCGCGCCATCTTCCCAAAGTCACGTCCCAGCCCTTTTCCACTGAACAGGGTACATCTGCAAAACGGGAATCCTCAACGCGATTTTCCTTGAAAACCAGCAATGCCTTGAGTTGCCCCTGCTCCAGCAGGGATACCGTCGGGCCGAATTCTTCGAACATCACATCCACATGTCCACCCAGAAGGGCCGCGTGACATTTGCCCGCCGAATCGTAGGGTACCAGCTTGGCGGTGATGCCTGCCGCATCCAGCCACATCGAAGTCACCACTTCGTCGACACCTGCAGAGCCGGTTATGCCTATGATCAAGCTGTTCGGGTTCTTCTTCGCGAAGTCGACAAGGTCTTCCACATCCTTGAAGGGCTCACCCCTGCTCTTGCACTTGTTGGGGTTCACCTGTAGGGTGGCCGTATCATACTGGCAACGGATAATGGGTTCGAAGTCGTCGATGGTGAGGGGCCTTCCATCAAACTTGGCGCGCTCCTGCACGACGTTGATAGGCAGATCGTTTCCGATCGAAGTGATGGTATAGCCATCAGCTGGTTGTTCCATCGTGTAAATCATTCCGTTTGCACCCGCCGCGCCTGGAATGTTTACTATCACCAGTGGCGCGGGTTTCAGGTAGCGTCGCGCGGGGATTCCGATAGTTCTGGCGAAAATATCGGTGCCGCCGCCTGGTCCATACCAAAGGTTCCATTCAATCTTGGATGTTGGAAAATCTTCTGGTTTCTGGATATCCGCACCCAAAACCGGTGCTACCGCCACCAAGGTTCCCACAAAAGCCAGTGTCGCAAGGCAACCGACCATGCTTCTAGTCCTTTTATTCATGACTTTGTCCTCCTTCCCTCAGATAAAATTCATAATTTTTTTGTATGCCAATTGGACATACGCAGACGATCCCTTTACTAAATGCCTGTATCACCTCCTTTCATTGGTAGGACCAAGGATAAACCATACACAAAATAGGCCAATCTGTCAACAACAAAACTTCAAAACGAACAAAAATAGAAAAGATGCATTTGAAATGCTGCACTAAAATTAGAACCTCTGGCGGACAAAATTTACCGATAAGCCACCCGAAGATCATACAATTAGGCCTATCAAACCTGAGGTCCCATAAAATTGTGCTGAAAACCTGACATAGTTACGGTCGAGCAATGTGAGAGGAGCTCAAATAGAGAACTCCTATAC
>DSCZ01000242.1 GCA_011048855.1 Desulfobacteraceae bacterium
AAAACCATGAAACGACAAGCATACGGCTTTCGAGATAAGGAATTTTTCAAACTCAAAATCATGGCTCTTCACCAGGCAAAGTACGCTTTAGTCGGATGAACCTCCCCAGGTATCATTGATTCGTTTGAAATGGTCCAGATCCGCCATGACCAGGGAAAGCGGCGTCCCATGTCGTTTCGCCGATGCCAGGGCCGCGGACAGTCGCTCTTGAAAAAACCGTCGGTTGGCCAATTGGGTCAACGGGTCGATGCGCATCAGGCGGGTGATGGTGGCATTGGCCTTTTCCAAGGCCCTGTTTTTTTGTGCCAGTTCACGGCTGAGGTTGGTCAACTGGTTGTTCACCTCGGCCAGTTGATCGATGACGTCACTTTGAAAGGGGAGGTGCTTCTCACCGAATACGATGTAGCCCTTGCCGGCATGATAGACCCGACAGGTTACTTTGTGGACTCCCGAAGGCCGGGCTGTAAAATTCAACCGAAGGCGGCGGGTCTCGCCTGTGTCCGGAAACTGGTTCAAGGCCTCACTGCTCTCTGGCAGGAGGTAGTTCATAAGCGGTTGACCTTTTTCAAATGGCCCCCCCAACAGCCTGACAAAGCCTTGATTACCGGCCAGGATGTTTTTATCAAGGTCCAGGAACAGGATGGCAAGGTCGCTTTGCGCTTCGAGGTAAGGCCTCAGAATATCCTTGTGTGCTTCCCAGAAAAGATCAAATGTGTCGTTTGATTGCCCTACCCGCGTGAAGACGTCCTCGCTGGGGCGGGTTTCGTGAGCCGACATGATTCAGGCCTCCTTCCACCAGATCCTGGCCTGATTCACGGCCCCTCTGGCGTCAGGCGCATACCCGTCCGCGCCGGTGATCTGCCACAGTTCAGGGTCAAGGGAAAAGGCCAGTCCGCCGACCATGATTTTGAGACCGGCGAGTTCGGGAGTTGCCTGAATCGTTTCGATTACATCAGAGGTGCGGTCAATGTTGAAAGGCATGGCCACGGACAAAAGAAGGATCGCGGGCTTGACCTCCTTTAGAAAGCGTAACAGTTCATTCGCGGGCGTGTTAACACCGAGGTAGTCCACCTCCCATCCATCAAGCTCCAGTAAATCGGCTACGGTACGGGCCCCGGTTTCATGAAACTCATTGGTGGTTGTCGTGACAACCGCCCGGCCTTTTTTGTCGGGGGCTGTCTGAAGATGCGGAAAGAGCGTGGCCATAAGACGGGCCACAATGGCGGTAGCGAGGTGCTCCTGGGCCACCGATATGTCATCTGCTTCCCACAGCTTGCCGATTTCATACAGGCTGGGCTGGATAACCTCAAGATATAACGTTTCCAGTCCCTTGGCCGTCTTGGCAATGTCTTCCGCCATTGCGAGGCAATTTTGAGAGTCTCCTTCGAGGAGGGCCTCGATAAAGGCGTCTATGGTCTCTTGCCATGCAGGGTCCATATCCCGCGTATCCTTACGGGGTTCCTGAGACGACTCTACCATGGCCGGGTGCCGGTCCAGCATCCACTGATAGACAGCGATCATTTCAGGTGTTTTAGAAGCGTCCAAGCGTGCCTTCACTGCATCACGCCAGGCGGTCAGTTCATTGGGGAAGTAGTCAAACTCAAAGCCGTGGGCGTGATAGGTGCGGTAGACCCAGCGGGCCACGGTGACCAGAAGTTCATAGGTGTGGTATTTGAAGACGTTTACCATAAAACGGGCATGGTTCTGATGGTTGGCGTACATCATGTCCAGGGGATTATAGCCGATGAGGCGGTGGATGTCCGGATGGGCCTCCAACGTGTCGTTTACCTGATCGATCAGCAACTGGAGATGCTTCTCGTAGGCTTCTGCAGCCTCCGGCGGCACCGCCGGCAGATGTTTGGCTTCTGTCATGAGATCTGTTGGCATGAGTCGCGTCCTCCCCTTCTCGAATTATACAATATTCCAAATCGGGTGTTATTTATGGGAAAGCAGAGCCAAATCCCCATAGGCCTCATTGATATTTTTTCAGATCGTATTTCCGGGCCAGCTGGATTCGTTCGTCGTCCGGAAGCGATTTCATGTATCTCTTCCATCCGGGACACCACGGGGCATGCCATCGCCACAAGCGGCCCATAATGGATTGGGGATTTTTGTCGTATTTTGCCCGAAAACCACAATTTCCACAACTCGATTCGGCCATTTATAATGCCCTCCCTGGTTCTTTCTGTTTATATTATAAAAGCCTCATGACACCCTCAAGGTTATCCACCCCACGCTTTTCTTGCTGTTTTCCGCGGCTTTGCCACTTTGCGCGAGTCAAAATCGCTTCGGGTCTTCAACCGCAGCGGCAAGATCGCGGACGCAATCCGCTCCTCCAGAACCACCTGCAACTTCAAACTGTGGGAGCGCTTTTTAAGCGCGATTTGTCCGAACAGCGTTGTGTGGGTCAGGCCGAAATTTCATTTCGGCACTCCAGGGAGAGTAGACAGACGGACGGGGATCAGTCTTCGCCCGTCGCTCCTTCCCATCAAATATAACGTCAGATCATCCCATAATTTCCAAAAATCCGGAAAAGATTTCCGGACACAGTCGGGGTTGTCTATACGCAGTGGGACCCTGAGGCCGGTGTAGGAACTCACATTAAAGTAACGGGTAGGAGGGGAAAATTTTCACGGTAAACAAGTAAAGACATATAGCGTTTTTTCTCTCGATCTCAACAAGATTGCGCTCAGTCCATCCGATTATTGCTGGCCTCGACCTTCAAGGTGTCCCCGGTGCCTCTACCCGAAGCTCTGGGGGCACGATTGTGAAAAAGGCTGTTCGCATGATGAAGCCGGCCGAGCAGGAAATGTTCGACGCTGCTGTTTATTATGAATTGCAGGTTGCCGGCCTCGGACAAGCCTTCCTCGACAGGATGGCTTCGGCTGTCGCGGACATCGGGGAAAATCCTGAGCGCTGGCCTATCGTCATGCGAAACATCAGGCGTCGCCTCGTGCACCGATTTCCATATGGCCTATTCTATCGAGTGGATGCGGATGAAGTTGTCGTGCTCGCAGTCGCCCACCTTCACCGACATCCCACCTACTGGGCTAAAAGATTATAATTTCTTAACGGGAGTGCCAGGCGAATCGCAACAGCTCGCGCGTGACCCTCAGGTTCAATGATTGCTTTGGAATACCTGTAAATCCAGATCCTGTTGAAATCCAAGGATTGATAAGACAGTATGTACTAAATGAATGCGATACATCGAGTTTTTGTTCATAGCCAATAAATTTGAACAATTTGGTATTAATATTTGAATAATGGGGAGTTCCATGTTTCAACCGGGATACTCGCATATCCAAGCGTCGCTGAAAGTGCAGCGATAAGTGATGCACCACGATCTGCAAAAAGGATAAGGCTAGACCCTTCATCTGAGAGTAGATGCGGAAAATTATTTGCCTTCTATAGGGGTCGTCCTTTCGATGGAAGCAGGATTTCTGTTGCAATTTTGTATCCTATAAGATACTTGTGATTCATGATGATAGAAGTCCGGCAAACTGATGAATATGCCGAATGGTTTAAAAGTTTACGAGATCGCCAAGCGCGAGCTCGCATCAACACGCGTATACGTCGTTTATCTCTGGGCAACCCCGGCGATGTGAAACCCGTCGGAGAAGGCGTTTCGGAGTTGCGTATCGATTAAGGGCCGGGCTACAGGGTGTATTTCGTCCAACGTGGTGGATCGCTTGTGATCCTACTCGCAGGTGGGAATAAACAGACACAGGATCGAGATATCAGGACGGCGCTGGAGCTGGCGCGAGGACTATAGGGAATTATCATGGCTAAAAAAACAAAAACGCGTCCCTGGGACGCAGCAGAACATTTGGAAACCCAAGAGGACATGGCTGCCTACCTCGAAGCGGCCTTGAAGGACGGGGAACCTGCTTTGGTGACGGCCGCTCTGGGTGACATCGCACGTGCCAAGGGAATGGCGGATATAGCGAAGGAAACGGGGCTCGGCCGAGAAAGCCTCTATAAGGCCTTGTCGCCTGAAGGCAACCCTGAATTCGCTACTGTACTGAAAGTTGTGAAGGCGCTTGGGCTAAGACTAAATGCCACGACAAGACATTTGTAAAACGGTTATATTTGGGTTCGATCATCGCTGCGATAATGGTTTCGCAGAAGTTTCAGGGGATCTGAGATTCTTATGCCGCATCGAGCCAGAAGCAACAGGGCTATGTACACGGCAAAATCTGTCAAGAAGTACCTCTTTGTTTTATGGAACCTTCTGCATATGGCTTCAAGGAATTGATCTATCTGCTCCGGGGTAAAAATAAAGGGAAAGACGGTATGGTTCTTCATTGGTGGAACATCTCGAAGGGGTTGCTCTGGTAATAGCCACGGCGTACCAGGAATTGAAAAAAATTGCGCACGGCCGACAGGGTGATGTTCACTGAGACTGGCTCCATTTTGAGATTTGTCCTCATCTCAAGAAAAAAAGCAGAATCAAGCAACCCGGAATCCTTCCCGTTTTCCACCAGGTAGTCATCGAAGCGTTGCAGTTTTGCTTTGTAGTTTTTCAGCACGTACCCCTGGGATTCACGGTAGGTCAAAAACTCCTCCATCAGTGGAGCCAGAAAACTTTCAAAGCGCTTCATTCAAAAGAACCTTCCTCATTTGTTCTGTGTCTATGTGGAGGTATCTCCGGGTGGACCGGAGGTCTTTGTGCCCCATCATTTCCTTGATCTCGTAAACGGATCGTCCAATTCCCGGGAGATTCTGCGCATAGGTGTGCCGGAGCCAATAGGCTGTGGCCGAGAGCACTGCCTGTTTCATGGCTTGCTTTGTGATGCCGCTCACTCTGGATGGATGAACCGGCCGATAGGGCTTGAGAACGTTCAAAAAGAGACTCCGGGTCTCTGTTCGGGGCCTTGCTTTGAGTACATAGGCGGGGATAGCCTCAAACAAGTTGTTCCGATCTCGAATCGACCCTTCTGCCAACTCCGGTACGCCTCTTCAAAACGCATTTTCCAAGCCTCCTGCAACACCTCTTGTCGCGTCTCATTAGAGCACTTCCGTCATACTCTGATAAAACCGGACAGTTTATGTGCTCTCTACAAGGAAGCAGATTTTTCTTGACTTATGTAAAAATCCTTTTGGATCAGCCGAGCATATATTTGATGTCGGCACTGTAGGTGGGATATGCCCAGGGCAGCTCTTTTAATTGCCTTGTGGTAATGCCGTTTTTCATTGCAAGGGCAAACAGGTTTATCAGTTCACCCGCTTGAGGCCCGACCAGATGAGCGCCGAGCAGTGTGTCCGTATCTTTGTCGATAATGACCTTGTACCCAACGTGGGATTCATTGAGCCTTCGATAGTTCGGCGAGCCGGCACCAGAGCCTTTGACGACGCGGACGCTCTTCTTTTTTTGGCTGTCTTTTCGCTCATGCCCACGGTGGCAATCTGGGGCTAGGTAGGAGAAGACCACACTGGGCATGGAATCTGCGACGGCCATTTCATTCACGGGGTTCATCACGTTCCGTGCGGCAACCCTCGCTAGGAGGTCGCTTGCCAGCGACAGTTGTATGCCCTACACGCAGTCTCCTACTGCGTAGATGTGTTGTTGGGCGGTTTGCATGTGGCCGTCGGTTTCTATTCCGCGCTCGTTGAAAGCAACACCCGCTTTATCCAAGCGGAGGTCTTCGATGTTGGGGATTCTTCCTATGGCACCGACAACAAGGTCTGCAGTGATAGTGTCCCCGCCCTCGAGAAACACTTCGCAGGCCCATGTCCAGGCAAAAACCGGCATCAGTTGCCATAATCGACGTGCACTCGGCATATGCGGTTGTGGCCTCGGGATCTCCCATAAAATCCGAATAATGGCCCCACAGGTAGGAAGCGACCACAGAGGATAATTCACACTTTACCGTGAAAATACCCCCTCACCCCGGCCCTCTCCCCCCCAAAGGGTGGAGAGGGGGAATGTGTTTTCATGCGGTGGGGTGAACAGACACACCGGGCTGTTCATGAGCGTTTGAGCCGGACGTAACCGTCGTCTGATCGTTGGGAAGAATATAGGCCACCCCGTTTTCAACGGGATATGTCCGGCCGCACGCCGGACATGAAAGCGAGTCTTCCATAATATCATTGTCGTTCTGTTGCGTAGTGGCGGTGTCAAGCGGGTGCTCCCCGGGAAGGCAGGTCGGGAACAACATTATTCAAGCATCCAGGTCTTCAAATCAATGTCTCCAGATCACGTTGAGGGTTTACATGTAAAAACGGTTGTCCTGGCCTTTTTCAGTTGGAACGTCTATTGTTCGGTAACAGCCAGAACCTCGTTCAAATCGGCATGATCGCCGGCAAACTGGTCTCTGTGTTCGAAAAGCAGCCTTTCGCCGGGTCCTAACAGAAAAACACCGCCCTGCTGCCATGGGTCACCGGCTGTAGATCCCTGGCGGAAACCTTTTGTTATGGCTTTAATGCCGCGGTAAACAGATGCCGGCCCGACTGATGGCCAAAGACCGCGAACCAGTTTGAACGCCTTGTAAGCGGAAAGGTCCGGGCTGACATACATTTCACCGGTAAATCCATATTTTTCGACAAAAACATTTGCTTGGTCAGGGGTTCCGCTGCCCATGGCAGCAAGTGAAATGCCTTTTTCATCCATCTGTTTTTTGGTTCCCATAAGGGCAGCGACCTGCTGCCGGGCAAAAATTCAGCCGAAATGGCGGAGAAAGGCAAGCAGTACGACCCTGTTCTCCCAAATGGATTCAAGGTTTGTGGTTTCACCCTGTACATCTGTAACCGTAACGCTGCTTATTCGCAGCTTCAGATCATCGTAGCGCATGATTCATGTCCTTCTATTGAGCAATGGAAAAATATCTTTGTAAAATTTTAATACTAATGAATTTTTTTTGCTTTGCAACCGGTTTTTTGACATCCTGGAACTGCGATATAAGGATCATTCGAAGCATTTTGTTGGCGTTTTGTTTTCCAGGCGGTAGCCCAGATTGACTGATCGAGTGCCCATCCGGAAATGCCGGATGGCGCTGGTGAAGTTTCCAGATTGGAAATGAGGTATTTTGATCGGATTCATTCTGTTTTTGTCACCTCAACTGTTCATGCATGAGAGGCGTCGCGATAAGTGATGGGCATTTTACCACTTTAATTGAGGGTTGAGGCCGGTTTTATTTTTGGTACCCTCAAGAAGAGACATGAAAGGACCAGGAATAAATCGGGATATAGA
>DSCZ01000318.1 GCA_011048855.1 Desulfobacteraceae bacterium
ACCTGTAATCGTCTGAAAGCTTCTCTCACCGGCGTTCTGCTAACGGATAGTTTCTTTGCAAAATCGAGCTCGTTCAATTTTTCTCCGGGGCTTAATTCCCCGTAGATTATGGCTTTTTTAAGTTGATTGTAGATTTCTTCCTGTAATGACATATGGAGTCTGCCTCATAAAGTGCCTAAAGCATATTTAGTTCGTTCCCATCCGGTATTTCCGGATGAACACTGTTTAATTTTTCAACCATGCGACGGTGATACTTTATAATCTATCGTCCAAAAAACCTACAGATTTTTCTTGACACAGGCTGTTGTGAAGCATACAACATACCATACAAGGTTGTATACAAAAAAAAATGCAATTATACGACCGGCCAACATGATCCTTTGATACGAACGTACTCAGGTACTCGTCGAATTTTTGAATTTCTTCGTCTTGTTTAGGAAAGAGGGATGATCTCGTCCCTGTTGCTTCTATCGCAAAAGAAAAATCACATGAATTCCGGAGGTAAAAAGGCATGAGCGAAAGCTGTTGGGATCTCCCATCGTGGGAACTTCATGGAAAAGCCGCGGTAGTAACCGGTGCCGGTCAGGGCATAGGAAAGTGGATAGCGACGGGTCTTGCAGCTGCAGGGGCGGATGTGTGCGTTGCTGACATCAATGCCGACACGGCGGAGGAGACATCCAGAGAAATTGAGAGGATGGGGCACAAGTCAACCTTCGTGAAGGTGGACGCAGGAGACATCGAGTCAGTAAATCAGCTGATGGAATCGGCTGTGGATTCCTTCGGACGCCTGGACATAGTGGTAAACAATGCAGGGGTGAACGTTCACAAACCCGCGGTCGAAGTGAGCGGCGATGACTTTGATTTCGTCGTGCGTGTGAATTCAAAGGGTGTTTATTTCTGCTGCCAGGCTGCGGCCAGGATTATGATTCCTTCGGGAAAAGGCAAAATAATCAACACGGCTTCTGCTGCAGGCTTTCTCGTGAGGTCCGGTGTTCCAAACTCTGTTTACGCCATGACAAAAGGTGGTATTGTAATGCTCACCAAGGCTTTCGCGGAGGAGTGGTCAGGGTACAACATCAATGTGAACGCCGTGGCGCCCGGATATATGGCCACACCCCTGGTGGCTGACAGGTTGAAAGACCCCAAGGTTTACCAGAGCATTATCGAGTCAACGCCACTCAAGAGAGTCGGACAGGCCAATGACCTTATAGGTGCCTTCGTTTTTCTTGCATCCGATGCTTCGGACTTCATTACCGGGCAAACTATCTGTGTCGACGGAGGCCGGACTATTCTCTGAATTCGAGGGAGTACGACATGGACTTGATTGAATTCCTGAAGACCAGGGCGGACGCCTATGGTAAAAAGGTTTTGCTTCTGGATCGAAAAAGAACCGTTACATACCGTGAATTCGATTCAGTGACCGACAACATCGCATATGGGTTGGAAAAGCTTGGGATAGGACCCGGAGACCATGTGGCGGTGATGCACCCGAACGATATTGAGGTTCTCTGCAGTTATTATGGAATCATTAAGGCGGGTGCGGTGGTGATTCCTGTGAATACAATTTATACGCCAAGGGAAATTGAATTCATCCTCTCCAATTCAGATGCTAAAGCCCTCATAGTCCATGAAAATCTCGTTTCAACAGTTCGAAAAATCCATGGTGATGTTCCTGCCTTTGGCAATATGATAGTCAGGACTTCCCATGGGACGGTTGAAGAGAGCCTCGTGTATCTTCTAGGGACTGCTCTAAAAGAATGTCCTGCTAAAAAAATGGAGGCCGATGATCCGGCGATTATTTTTTATACGTCCGGAACGACCGGCAAACCAAAAGGAGTCGTATTAACCCACAGAAATTTTTGCTTCGGTGGTCCCAACATAGCCCAGAATTATGGATTGAGGGAAGGCGACCGAACCCTTGCGGTGCTTCCCATGGTACATGTGTTCAGCGTCGCAAGCCCTTTTTTCGGGAGTCTCAGCTCTGGAGGATCCATCGTTGTCCTGAATAAGTTCAAGACGGACTATGTGCTGGAAGCCATCCAGGCTCACGGGGTGACATGGTTTCCCGGAGTACCTACCATGTTCACATATCTCCTGAACGATCTGGGAGACAACCATGATGTATCATCCCTGAGGATGGGGCTTTCCGGGGGCGCATCCCTGCCCGTGGAAGTCCTGAAGAAATGGGAAGAAAGGTTCGAAGCTTCGATTATAGAGGTATATGGCCTTACCGAGTCGACCGGGCTGGTTACGGCAAATCCGGTCTATGGGATTCGGAAGCCCGGGTCCATAGGGATTACGGTTTCAGGGGTTCAGGCGAGGCTGGTCGACTCCGACGACAGAGATGTAGCGGGCGGCGAAATCGGGCACCTGATATTCAAAGGGCCGAACGCAACTAAAGAATATTATAAGCTCCCGGAGGAAACAAATACAAAGATAAGGGATGGATGGATATACACGGGGGATCATGCCTACAGGGATGAAGAAGGATATTTTTATATCGCCGGTCGGGAAAAGGAGCTCATTATTTCAGGAGGATACAATATTTACCCCAGAGAGATAGAAGAGGTGCTGCACCGGTATCCCGGTGTGAACGAGGCGGCCGTAATCGGGGTGAGCGACCCCGTAAAGGGGGAAATCCCCAAGGCTTTCGTGAGCGTCATAAAGGGTATGGTCATAGAGGAAAAGGATTTAGAGGAATACTGTAAAAGCAACCTGGCACCCTATAAGCGCCCGAGAATCGTCTTCATGGAGGAGCTTCCCAAAAACACCACCGGCAAAATCATGAAAAAGGAACTTCCTACCGATTGAACGCTACAAAAAAGGAGGCATGACCATGGACTCGATGCTGTCGCAAACCCAGCGGGAATTCAAGGAATACTGCAGGAAATTCGCGCAGGAAAAGGTGATGCCCGTGGCCGAGGAATTCGGGGAGACCGACGACATACCTGAACAACTCATCGAAGAAATGGCTCAAGCCGGTTTTTTCAAGCTGCTTGTGCCGGAAGAAATGGGGGGAGGAGGCGCAAAAGCCACACCTATATGCCTGGCAAGAGAGCAGCTCGCAGGCGCCTACTGTCCGGCGGATGTAACTCTTGCGATGCAGGGTCTTGGAAGCTACCCTATTTTTCTGGCAGGAAACTCGGATCAGAAAGAAAAGTATCTTGGAAGAATCGGCCGGGGAGAGATCCTAACAACTTATGCTCTTACAGAACCAGGTGCCGGCAGCGATGTGAACGGAATGAAAAGCACCGCTGTGGAGAGTTCCGACGGCTACGTTTTGAACGGTGAGAAAGTTTTCATCTCCAACGGTCACGCCGCCCATATAGTTGTTGCATTTGTCAAGACGCCTTCCGAGGAGAATCCCCGGGGCATGACTTGCTTTGTGCTTGAAAAGGGAATGCCTGGCTTCGAAGTGACGGAGAGGCTCAAGGTGCTCGCCCCGCATGATCTTGTGAGATTAGAGTTCGACCAATGCAGAGTTCCCCGTGAGAACATGGTGGGTCGCGTTGGTGAGGGATTCAAGATTGCCATGAAAACCCTTGAGGTATTCCGGATGAGTGTCGGAGCGGCTGCCCTGGGTATTGCTCAGAAGGCATTTGATGTCGCGCTGGCCTATTCGAAAAAAAGAAAACAATTCGGAAGTGCCCTCGGCGATTTTCAGGCCACCCGGATCAAGCTGGCGGAAATGGCTACAGAGCTTGAAGCCTCAAGGGCGCTCGTTTACAGGGCTGCCCTGGCCAAGGATTCAGGAGGGATGAATGTGGCCATGAGCGCATCCATGGCCAAACTTTATGCCACCGAGGCAGCTTTTCGCATCGTGGATCAGGCGGTTCAGATTCATGGCGGTGTGGGCGTCCTCCAAGGCGCGGTCGTTGAAAGGCTCTACCGGGAAATAAGAGCCATGCGTATTTACGAGGGAACATCGGAAATCCAAAAGCTGATCATCGCAAACACCCTGATGAAGCAATAAAGGAAACTGGTGAGAATTAGAAGTTGTTTGATCATATAAGTTTTCGACAAACTGGGCGTCCATAAACAGAAAGGAGAAAGGCCGATGCCGAATAAATTTGTGGAGGATCTACTGGAAAAGGGGAGAGTTTTCGATCTCGGGCAACAGATTTTTCCGGGCATGCCGCATCATCCGAATCAGCCTCCTTTCGGATACACCCTTCTCAAAAAGCACGGGGACATTACCCTGGAGGAAAAAAAGATCAGCTTTTGCAACGACATATTCATGATGGGGGGACATACCGGGACCCATCTCGACGCCGTGTCGCATGTGGCCTGCAACAACAGGGTGTTCAAAGACCGCGACATCTCAAATGATCAAGACTATCAAAACGGTCTGGGGATAGGATCCATAGATGCCACCGGCCCGATAGTCAAAAGAGGGGTGTTGCTGGACATCCCTGCCAGTGTGGGGCTGGAAGTGCTGCCGCATGATTTCGGGATCGGTGAAAACGAATTGAAAAACGCTGCGGACAAGGAAGGAGTGTCGCCGGGGAAGGGGGACGTGGTTCTGATAAGGACTGGCTGGATCCAATTCTGGGATGACAGGAAGAAATATTTGTCCATAGACAAAGGTGTTCCCGGGGTCGTGGAAGATGGAGCGAGATACCTGGCCTCTTTAAAGGTAGCCTTCACCGGCACTGATACGACTGCCTACGAAAAGGTGCCACCCCATTACCTTCCATGTCATGTAATTCTCCTGATGGAAAATGGGATACAAATAATGGAAATGCTTAATTTAGAGGAGTTGTCAAAAGAAAAAATATATGAATTTCTATTTATAGCTCTCCCACTAAAAATACGTGGTGGTTCCGGTTCACCAATACGACCCATCGCAATAGCATGATGAAGAGAAGGTTCATCCTGCCTTTCTGGGGTGGATGAAGGCGGCATGCAGGCGGTGATTCAACGCCGACACTAATGGTTGAAGGTCGAAGATGGGCAGCACGATTAGAGAACGAAGTGTTTTTTCGTATCCAACCGTTTCGTTCTCTAAGATCATCGACAACCCTAACAAGGAGAGGTGATTGCTATGATGAATGAAAAGTCGAGTTTACGGACATGGAGCAAATCGTTTACCAGGCGCGAATTCATTAAACACACAGCAGTGGGCATCGCGGCCACCGGGGTTGTAGCCGGGGTGCCTGGGATTTCTTTCGGGGCAAAGGTGAAACAATACACCTTCGGATCTGCGAGCGCATCGGGATCATGGTATCCGCTGTCTGTCGCCATGTCGAAGATGATAAGCGAAAATGTCCCTGGATACCATGTTACCGGCGTTGTAACACCGGGAGCCTCACGAGAAAACATCCTTCGAATCGACCGAGATGAAATGGAATTGGGCTGGTCCCTCGCCAACACCCTCTACCAGGGCTACAACGGCATGGAGCCATTTAACAAAAAAATGGGCGTGCTGGGTTGGTTTTCGGCCTATCCAGCAATCATCCATGTGGCGGCGCGCAAAGGAAGCGGCATCAAGACGATTGCGGACATGAAAGGAAAGGTTGTTGCTACCGGCACCCCGGGTTCGCAGACCAATATCGATAACGAAAAAGTCCTGTTCCCGGCCCACGGTCTTACCCCCGAGAAAGACTTCAAGGTGGAGCGCATACGTTTTCCCGAAGCCGTGCAGAAAATGATCGATGGTCATATCGATGCCTGCGCTTACTATATGGGAGCAGGAGTTCCAGGCTTTGTCCAGATGGCGGAATCCACTGATGTTGTCTTTATTCCCATCGACGACGGCGCTATCGGTAAAATCAGGGAACTGGATCCGACTCTTTACGCCGATGATTTGCCTGCTGGAACTTACAAGGGGCAGAAAGATCCTGTTGCCGCGGTTCACATGGCCTATACCTTGTGCTGCGGAGCCGGTCTCGCCGAAGACTTCATGTACGGAGCCACAAAGGCGGTGTGGGAGAATTATGATTTTATTTGCAACGCCAGCGCGGTATTCAGGCGTTCGAGGATAGAAAACGTATTCAAGGGCATGCCCGTTCCAGTGCACCCTGGCGCGGTCAAATACTTCGCAGAAAGGGGGGTTGCCAAAGGGTAGTCGTGAATAAAAAGCTCGAGTTGTAAAGCGGGTGTTTCCCAGTCAGAGGAAACACCCGCCCCGGTGGCAGCAACGGCAGGCAGTAAGCCCGTGTTTTTGCCCTGATAGTGGGGGTTTCCATCCGGAAATACCGGATGGAAAGCAGGGAATATTTCTGGAGGAGGCATCCATGTTCGAAAGAATCCATGCAGCAACCGAGGCATTCGCGTGGTTATGCGCGATCGTTCTTTCCCTGGTTTCCCTCTATACTGCATTTTTCGGGACACTTCCAACTATGGAACAAAGAACTTTTCACCTCACCGCGGTAGGTATTATCGGACTTTTCCTCGTAAGGATGCGTCGAGGGAAGGTGCCCGGCTGGGGGGAATTGATCGTGAATGTTTTGCTCGTTGCCATGTTAATCGCCAGCAACGTCTATCTGGTCTTGAACTGGATGGAGCTTTACGTCTCCCCATTTCTTACGACCATGGGCTTGATCATGGGGGTGGCGTCCATCGTGGTGATACTGGAGTTGACCAGACGAACCGTGGGCATATCCCTGAGCATAATAGTCCTGCTGTTTTTGGCATATACCTATTTCGGCAGCCATATTCCCGGGTTTCTGGCGCACAGAGGCTATAATCTGGAAAGGATTCTTGTACAGGTATATGCGGGAACGGAAGGTATTTACGGCCTGCCGGTGGGAGTATGCGCAACCATTGTTATAGTGTTCATCCTTTTCGGAGCCTTCCTTGAAGCCTCCGGCGCGTCCGATGTGCTTCTTAATCTGGCCACCTCCATTGCCGGAAAACGTCGTGGGGGACCGGCAAAGGTTTCCATCTGTGCCAGCGGCTTCATGGGGATGCTGTCGGGCAGCTCTGCAGCGAATGTGGCCACCACAGGTGCGATCACCATTCCCATGATGAAAAAGTCGGGTTTTGAGCCCTATGTGGCGGGAGCTGTAGAAGCGGTTTCTTCGTCGGGAGGGTACAAGACGCCACCCATAATGGGGGCCGTTGCGTTCATAATGGCCGAAATGCTCGGTGTAAACTACATAGAGGTTTGCCTCGCTGCCGCTTTGCCCGCCTTTTTCCATTATTTTGGACTATACA
>DSCZ01000331.1 GCA_011048855.1 Desulfobacteraceae bacterium
GAACATGGGGCGTGATAAACACCAGCACGTCCTCCATTTTATTCGCGCTGTTGGATCCTTTGAACAACGCGCCCAGGATCGGAAGATCCTTCAGCACCGGCACACCGTCTTCGACATTCGAATTCAGCTGCCTGCTCAAACCGGAAATCACGATCGTTTCACCATCCCGCACTATCAGCGTGGTCTCGGTCTGTTTTTTCAGGATAAACGGGTTTCCCTCAACGGTTCGGCTGGTGTCGACTTCGTCTTTTTTGACGATGATCTTCATTTTCAAATGTTCGTCGTCGATCACGTTCGGCGTGATTTCAAGCCGCAGCACAGCGTTTTCGAACCTGACCTCCCGCTCTCCCTCCGAGTCGGTGGACACATAGGGAACCTTTTCCCCGCTTTCGGTGAAGGCCATCTGGTTGTCCATCGTGGTTATCGAAGGGCTGGAAAGAATGTTGAGCTTGCCTTCGGACTGGAGTGCGGAAAGCCGGACGTCCAGGAGATAGCTGCCCACCTTCTGGCTGAGATATCCAAACGTAAGTCCCCTGCCCCCTTCCGTGACAAAATCAGCCGGGAAATTTGCCGCCATGCCTTGAATTGAAGGCGATACGGGGGTGTCCACGGTGGACCCCTGGACCCCGCCCGTGTTGGCGCCGGGGTTCAGCCAGTAGTTCCTGTTGCTGCTGCTCGCATGGTAGAGCCCTCCCCACTCGATTCCCAGCTCCCGGGCGGTCTCCCTCGTCGCTTCCACTATATTGGCTTCGATCCGGATCTGAGCCGTGGGACGGTCCAGGTGGCGGACAATTTCCAGCAAGGAATCGATCTCATTTTTTTTCGCATGCACGATGAGGGAGTTGTTGTGTTCGTCCACCAGCACCCGGGGCCCGCCTCGTGCCAGAGGCCCCGTGCCATAAGGGATGTCGGCTCCCTGCCTTTCAGAGGCCTGCTTTTCCCCTTCCAGAAGCTGCCATAGATTCTCCCTCAGTTTAAGGGCATCGGCATACATGACGGGGATGATCCTGGTCACAAGCGGCGTCAGCTCCCGCCGCTGCAGGCGTTCGTAAACCCGCTCCTTCCTCACCCTGTCCATTTCAACTTCATTTTTCATGTCGCTGATGGTCATCACCCGGATGATGTCGCCTTCCCAGGTGTAGGTCAGCCCCCGGGTGGCGAGAATCCCCCTGAAAACCTGGTCCCAAGGGGTGTTGATGACGCTTATGTTCGTAATACCGGAGACCCCCTCGTTCATCATGATATTCTGGTCTGCTGAGCGCGCGAGAGCACGCAATATCACGTTGACGTCCGTATTCCGCATCGTCATTGTCACCCTCTGATCCGGCAGGGGACGGGAGGCTTCCGTCATGACCGCTTCATCCAGCAATTGTGCCTCGGGGCTTTCCGGATCAGGCTCCGGAGAAGAAATTTCGACCACATCCTTCAACTTATAACTCCCCACCGGTGTCGGCGGAGAAAAGCCCCGCGATTCCTCGGAGGCGGCTTTCCATTTCTCGAAAAACGGGTCTGCTTCCGGTGGCTTCGTCGTTCTGCAGCCGAAAAGAAACAGGACTGCCAGGACGAATACGGAAACAGCGCAGCCTCGTGGAAATCTCCAGAAAACCTTCATATACCCCCTGGTACCCTTCATCACGGTTCTTCACCTCACAATGTTTCTTCCACCAGCGGCACGGTGGTTTCCTGTTTCCCCCCCTTGATACCGATGATGATCCTGTCCGGGTAGATGTATTTCAAAATATATCCGGGCGGGGACAATTCGTGCCCCGATTCATATTCCACACCGTTGACAACAGCAACTTTCTTGGATCCCAGGCCGACAAAACCGGTATACAAAAAAGTCGGAAAAGAGGCCGGCCGGGTCTTTTCCAGGCTCAGCTGTTCGTCGGTTTCCAGGAACGGGTCCCATCTCCATGGCTCGACCGCGCGCACTGTCTTGTAGACCGCATCCTCCGCCGGCCTGGCCTGGGCGACCAGGGTAGAGGTTTCTGTCACAAAAGAGCTCAGTTCCCGCTTCCTTGCCTCGGGATCCGGCGTTCCATTCTTTCCGTCCGGGGCGAAGAATTGAATATAAACGGCGACCAGGGCCCCAATCAATGCTACGACAATAATTATTTTTTCTCGTTTTGACATATTTTCAAATCAATTCATTTGTCTATTGAAATCGAGATCTTCACTCCCATCTCGCGTGCGGCCGGAACCTGTTCGATCCGGATTTCCCCTATATGCGCGATAAAGGGAACCGAAGCCAGCCTGGTAAGAACATTCTGAAAATCAATGAAATCTCCGGTAAAAACCAGCTGCACTGGAAGAAGGGACGAATCCCCGGTAAGTGCCCACACATCGGGAGTGACCGAGTCCAGAAAAACCTCGGTACCTTCCACAACCGGGTCAAACGCCGAGGCCAGCAAATCTATTTTATCCCTGGGATAAGCCTCGGATCCGGGAATCGGCAGAGATGGTTCAGGGGTGGCTTCAATTCTCTTTTTCAGCTCCAGGTACAGAGGATAAAGAGACTTCTGCCTTTCCAGCTGATATCGTAACTGCTGTTCCCTTTCTTCGAGATTCGCGATGGATACTTTAGAAGGATATATCGCTATCGCAACAAAGGCGATGATCCCAAGGACGCATACCAGCAGGTATCTCAGGCTGTCCGGAGGAATGCGCGTTGAAAACCCGGCCATTTAGACGACCTCCAGGCTCAATGTAAAGCGCAGCACGGTTTTTTCTCTATATTCATGAGATTCGGTCTTTTCAACCCTGGGGTTTTGAAAAATGGTGGAAGACTCGAGTTTCATAATGTAAGCCGTCAGGATCGTGTCGAATTGTTTCGCATCCCCGAAAACCAGGCCCTCGAGTTTCAAGGTTCGGACGGTCCCGGCCGTGGCGGCGCGATCCTTGCCTCCGGCGGGGTTTTTCCCCTTTTGCGCCTGGGGAACAACCATATGTGTGCTCAGAATCCGCACGGCCTCAGGTGTGTACCCTGCCAGCTCTCCCAGTACGGCAACGGTCAGATAGCGCTCGGAGACCTTTTCAACCGCGATTTTGGCACTGCTTAACTCACCCACCATTGAAAGGATCCGCTCCCTGTCTACCGTGACGCTGTATTTTGCCATTTCCGACTGCAGTGCCGCAATGGTTTCTTTCTTCTGGTTCTCAACGTTTCTCTGCCACAGGTGATACCCCCCGGAGACGATTATAATCAATAAAAAAAGAATAAAAATCAATTTATTGAATCGACTGACCCTGGCAATTTTATCCTTCGCTTCATAGGGATGGATTAAATTGGGTGTTCGTGAATCGTCGGACAGGGAAAGACCCATCGCAATGGTATAAAACATTCGCTCCCGCAATGAATCCGGGGCGGAAATCTTTTCCATCGCAGAGTTCCGCGGATCCATCGGATCGAGTATATCTCGATCCATCCCGAGCCCCTCGCCTATGTAATCGGCCAGTCTGCGGCAGCCGTCTATGGCTCCTGACACGAATATTCTCTGCACGCGCTCGAATCCGAGAGTGGTGGCGTAATACTCGAAGGTTCGTTCAACCTGCCGCACCAGACGTTCAGCGGCGGGTTTCACCATTTGGAATTTCTCTTCGTCCGAAAGGTCATAACCCGGCTCATCCGGCTGAAGGCTGGATGATTCGCGACCGAGGCTGTACAGTATTCTCCAGGCCTGGTCCGCATCGATGGCGGGTTTGCCGGCCAAGGACAGGGTTTCAGCAACGTCCCCTGCCCGCTCGTCATAGCGCGCAACGGCGGGAATGTCATCTCCCACCAGGTCCACTTTGTCTTCGATTTCTTCGAAAAAAATTTCCGGAGGTTCTTCCACGGAGTCCAGGGATGGACCGGCATCGACGTTGTAGCCCGCGGCCCCGCTTTCTTCACGGGCCGGGGCGCGGTCGTTGAAGGAATCCAGCAGCGCTTCCACCATACTGTTCAAGCCGGCCTTGATATCCCGGGTGAGCATCAGGTTTCCGGAAGCGAAAATATCGATGCGGGACCAATTGCGACCGATATGGAGGGTTCCGACAGGCCCCTCGCCCGGGGCGATCCAGCCGGTCCGGAAAAAGTTCTGATTCAAAAACGGCCGAAGGGATAATCCGGTGATTTGAATCCCTGCCTTTGAGAATATTGATTTCAGCTCATTTACTGTATCGCGGGGAGCAAGATAATATAGTACTCTCAGTTTTTGAACACCGTCATCTGTTATTTCTTCCTGCACCTCAAAGTCCAGAAAAAATAATTTTTCGTCAAAAGGATTTTCCATGTTCACGGTGAAATATACCGTGTTGGCAACCTTATCCCTGGAGACTTTGGGAATCTTCACATGGCCCACATCCACGCCGACAGACGAAATGGAGCACCACACCCTGTCTTTGTTCGAAACACCGAAACGTTCCAAGGATTCACGGAGAAAGTTGGGGAAACCGGGGCTTTCCTTTGAAATTCCATCCGGAAAAGGCAGGGTTGCATAATCATCCAGCACGAAGTCACGGGAGGACTTCTGGATGGTTTTCACCACCCGCAGGTGCGTCTCGGTAATATCCACACCTACCGTGGCGCCTCTGGATGTTTTTAAACGGATGGTTTCCAAAACCTTTGGTTTCGGTTGCCCGACGACCTCAGCCTCCGTCGCCGCGTTTCCATCCCGGGATTCCTTCGATCCCTTGATCAGGCCGATCAGCCTGTCGTTAGATGAAATTTCGTTTTTGTTTTCCGGCATTCATTGTTCCTTCGATATTCCGGCTGATGCATTCAGTTCAGCCATCGTGTCGGGAATGGAATCCCGACCTGCAAAGCTACTAACCTCTATCCGGTTTCTCAGACTGCAGTTGCGCAATCAGGTCCTTCAAATCCTCTGTATCGCCAAGGACTACGTAGCCTTCGTCTCCATCAGGCGGTGCGGCCTGTTCGGCCGGCGCGGCAGGCGCAACCGGTTTTTCCGCTTTCATCTCGCTTTCGACGGAGGCCGTATAAACCACATTCTGAATCGCCAATGGGTCAATCAACGCCGAATTGAAATCAGGCTCTCTAGACGTTCGAGACTGCATTACGAAATTCTGGTGAGGATGGACAAAGGATTTACGGGCATCGATGAACTCCCGCTCATACGTTTCAAAATTCAACATTCCTTCGCCGCGGCCGGTCTGCATGATTGAATCAAGCTGGGACGTCCTGTTATCGCGGATGGTGCTCCGAACCGGCGTTGTATTTCTGAGTATGGCGAGGATCGGTACCCGAAAGCCGACTCTTTCGACAAACCTGAGTTGCTGGGCGATAAGCCACGTCAGGGTGGAGGCGAACTGGTAGCGGATGATCTGCTGGTTTTCATCGGTTACGGCGTTGTTGATCCGGTACACGGCGTCTTCCACGTCGGTGGCATGAATTGTGGCGAAAACAAGGTGGCCCGACACGGCGGCGTTCACCGTCAGGCGGATCGTCTCCGGTTCACGCAACTCGCCGACAAATATCACGTCCGGGTTTTCCCGCAGGGCATCCAAAAGCCCCTGTCTGAAGGAGGGAACGTGAACTCCCACTTCGCGCTGCTCAATGAATGCCTTTTTGTTTTGAAAACGATACTCGATGGGGTCTTCAATGGTCAGAATATGGACCTGCCTATTACGGTTGATCTCCTCGACGATGGCCGCGACCGTAGTGGATTTGCCGGAACCGGTGGTGCCGCACACCAGCACCAGGCCCTGGTGGAGTTGCTGAATTTCGTTCAGCGACGGGTGCAAATTCAACACCTCGAGGTTCGGAATGATTTCGGGCAGGATCCTTATCGCCAGGCTGAGCCCCCTGGTGGTGGAAAAAACATTTATCCTGACGCGGACATCGTTTATGAAAAACGCGAGATCAACGGACCACCTTCTCTTTAAAATCTTAAGCTGCTTGTCGTTCAGCATCCCGCGAACGATATCATCGATCTGCCTCGGCGTCCACAGATGCCCTTTGTCCCGATGGATGATCCCGTCCCTGCGAAATATGAGGGGCTGGCCACCGGAGATGTGAATATCCGACAAGCGGCTGTTGATGCTTGTAGCAATGAGATTTTCAATTCGTTTATCCATACAGATCCCTTTCCTGTTGGAGTGAACGGATCTGCCTTTTTAAAACTCCGTCGAATTTCGCTCAAAAATAGAAGGTTAATATTATGTTTGTCAACAAAAAACGGTCTTTTTTCTCTCGCAGAACCACACAATTCTTTTCAATCAAGTTGCGATATGAGTCAACGAGAAATAAAGATGCATTTTCACGGCAAAAATGCGATAATAGATCTTTCTGAATTTCCCCACAGGGGCAGGCATGACAACGGTTAAAAAAAAGAACGACAGACGGTTTTACGTTCGGCTCCAGGTTATGATCCCGATCGTTTTCGGGAGCTTTGCTCTGCTTACCGGCATCGTCGCCTTCACCCTGTCCGAGCGCAGCGGGCTGATAGGCTGCGAACCGGTCACGGCTGTGACGATATGGATACTGATCAGTACGGCCCTGGGCATCCTGGTTGCTTTCGTTATCACGCGCCTGATCCTGGCACCGGTCGAAGATTTTGCCAGGGAAGCGGAAAAATCACAGGTGTTGAAAGGCGTCCACAAGGGGAATGAGGCGCCGGAGAGACGCACGGGCAACGAAATCGAATATTTCCGTGAATTGTTCAGCCATGTCACGGAAATACTCTCCCGGGTCGAGGCAAGGGAGCGTTTCCCGGAAATCCTGGGGGAAAGCCGGGCCATGCGTGCCGTTCTTTCTCAAATCGCCAAGGTGGCGCCCACGGACTCAAGCGTTCTACTGCTGGGAGAAAGCGGGACGGGAAAGGAACTTGTGGCCCATGCGTTGCACGCACACAGCCTCAGAAAAGACAAGGCGTTCGTTAAAATCAACTGTGCCGCCATACCCGAAGAACTTATGGAGAGTGAACTTTTTGGACATGAAAAGGGTGCCTTTACCGGTGCGGTGGCGCGAAAAATGGGAAAATTCGAGACCGCCGAAGGAGGCACCGTCTTTCTTGACGAAATCGGGGATATGTCTCTCAGAACCCAGGCAAGGATATTGCGGGTTCTCCAGGAAAAAGAATTTCAAAGAGTGGGCGGGAACCAGACACTCACGTGCGACGTGAGGTTTCTTGCCGCAACGAACAAGGAC
>DSCZ01000334.1 GCA_011048855.1 Desulfobacteraceae bacterium
CTGCTCTTGGAGATGAACGGGGCCAGGACGGCCTTGACCTCCTCGGGGTTTGCATGAGTGAGGGGAATCAACTGGGTGATCAGCCTGTCATCCCGCTCCCGGGTCTCCGGGATGAAACTCGTTTCAATATCTTTGGCCCGGGCATCGACAGAAGGCACTATCTTTATGATGCTTCCGGCCTGCACCGTCGTGAAACCATTCACCTCAAGCACAGACTCGAAAACCTTGTAAGCCTCGGTTACGGATATCCTGGTCGGAGAGACCACGGTCACCTTGCCTCGTACGGCCTTGTCGACGACAAAATTCCTTCCGGTCAACTCGCTGATGAACTTTATAAAAAGAAGGATGTCCACATCGTCGAAATCAATGGTCACAAAACGTTCTGCAGCAGAGTCCGCGCCACTCTTCCCGGTATCACCGGCCATCTGTCGCCTGCCGGCATCGGTTCCCGGAGCCTGAACTCCGGAACCTGCAGGAGTTACCCCCTCCCGGCCGGCAACCCTTGCGGCTTCAGCCGAAACCGCCCCCAAACACAACCAGGCAACAAAAATAGATAAACAGGCAACAGCAATAACAGAGTTCAAAAATTTATACATTATTAAATCTACTTTAATAAGGTTAATGTCAACAAGCAAATAAAAAATTGATTTTTTATTCTTTACTCTGCAAATGGAATAATCCTCTCAAATTCCGGTGTATGCCTTAGTGCTGCCAGATCTTTATCTTTAAGAGCCCACCTGCAAGCCTCCGGCTCCAGGTCGATCGCCCGGGAAAGCGCAGCCAATGCCTCCTCGTTACGCCCGCTTGCAGCGTAGACACATGCAAGGTTATAGTGGGCATCCGGGTAATCCGGATTCATGGCTATAACATCCAGGAACGCGTTTTTCGCTGAAATATAATCCTCAAGTGCAAGATACACCACGCCAAGGTTGTTTTTTGCTTCGATAAAACGAGGATTAAGTCTGCATATCTCCTCGTAAAGAGCGCCTGCTTCTTCGAGCTTTCCCGCTTGTTGAAGGACGCACGCCATCCGGAAAAGCTTCAGATCCTCCGCGGGGCTTGCAGGTTGAAACCGCGATGAATCGGCTCTCAATGCAAGGGCTTTGCCCGCTGAAGCGGAATCTTCGGGGTATCCTGTAATTTCCGTCACTGATTCGACGGAAGGTCCTGGTTTGAAAGACGAATAAATCGCAGGAACAACACAAACCGCCGCGACAAAAACACCTGCAGCCGCCCATGCCCTCCTGCCTTTAAACCGCCGACTCCCGTACGAGACAAGGGGATGATCATTGACGGAAAGCCGGGTTTCTCTATCCCTTTCGGCCTTTCGCAACGCCTCATGGATCGAACTCACGACGGGGCTCCCTCTGCATTCGGTTTCACCATCTCGAGCAGGGTGAGTGTACGAGGCCCTGCCAGTCCATCGGGCTTCAGCCCCATATCCCGCTGGAAAAGCCTTACCGCAGTAACCGTAGATTCCCCGTATCTACCGTTCATATCGTTTCGATAACCCAGCTCGTTGAGGGTTTTCTGTATCTCGGCGACTTCCGGGGATACGGAACCAATGGACAACATACCGGTTTCCTTTTCCGCCGACACAAACCAGGAAACGCTGCTGCTCCAGTGATCAAGCATGAATTCCCTGCCTACACGCCGTTCCTGCCGGCTTGAATCCAGAAGGAAGGCACCGTTGTCATCGTATCGCGAAACGACAATATAGGAATCCTGTCCGTCTTCCCGATCCGAAGAACCGATATGTATTCTGAAAGGTTTTCTAAAAAACAGATGAAACTCTGGAGGAACCTGGAAATGAACCATACGAAAGGCAGCCTCGGTTTCAAGGCTCAGTGCATCTCCGGTAAGAGAAAGCAACCCTGCGGCACTGGTCGGTCCGTCAAGATGAACATCAAACGTCGCCGACTGCTTGTCCAGCGTTTCGAGGGAGTCTTCCGCCTTTTCCAAAGCAAAAACTCCGGCACGGGAGGCGGTCTCAGTCGATTTTGGTTCTTCCGGCCGGGCCGATGCGTCCCGGACGGAGTCCCGGATCTCGTCCTCAGCGACCGATACCCCCTTGCGGTCTGCACCTGGAGCGAAGTACCTATTGATATCCCCGGTGTTCTGCCACAAAACCCAGGTCAGCATCAGCAGCAGGCTTGCAAACGCCAGCACCTGCTTTGAAACGATGCCCTTTTTAGACCGGCGATAAAGGACAGTCATTCCGCCCTGCAGATCTTCCACCGCTTCGGAGAGTGTCGCTTTTTTAACGGTAAACGTTTCCCGGGCGTAAGCAATCAACAGCGCCCTGTCGCATATGGCATTAATCCTTCTGGGATTACCGCCTGAAAATTTATACAATTCAGTGATTGCTCTTCCGGTGAATCTCACCCGCCCTCTGCTTCCGGCTACGGCGAGGCGATGCCCGACATATCCATCGACGTCCTTCCGTCCAAGGGGCTTCAGATGGTAGCGAACGGCTATTCTTTCATCCAGCTGTCTGAGAGACGGGGTCGCCAGAAGTTCAAGCAATTCAGGCTGGCCTACCAGCACGATCTGGATGAGCTTTTCCTTTTCGGTTTCGAGATTCGAAAGCATTCTCAGTTGCTCAAGAACGGGGTAGGGGAGATTTTGGGCCTCGTCAATCATCACCACTGCATTTCCCCCGACACTGAAATTTTGCAGCAGGAAAATGTTTAAATCATCCATGAGTTTTTTTTTGCTCACTGCGTTCGGCTCGAGGGCAATGCCGAATTCCTGGTTAATCTGCTGTAGCAGTTCGATATCTGTGATAAAGGAACTGAAAACCAGGGCGGTTTTTGTGTGCTCGTCAAGCTGCCGGAGTAGAGCCCTGCACAGGGTCGTCTTTCCAGTCCCTATGCCGCCTGTCACTGCAATGAATCCCTTCCTCTCCCTGATGCCGTAGAGCAAATGATCCAGGGCCTCCTTGTGATACCCGCTCAAATACAGGTACCGAGGATCCGGGGTCAAATTGAACGGATTTTCGGAAAAGCCAAAGTAAGAGTAATACACGTTTTGACCAAAATTTAAAGTTTATGCGTTTTTAAGCTTATAGCTCTGAATAACGAAATCGCTTGTTTCCAGCTTTTACTGAAACGATATATTCCTTCATCTGAATGAATAATGCAGGGTCTGCAACTGCCCTCGCCTCATAACATCCACGGATATATCGGATCCGGATTTCAAACTGTTGTAAAAATTTAAAATGTCGTCCGGACTCTTTATTTCCTTTCCATCCACTCCCTTCACAACGTCCCCGTTGCGCAAGCCCAGCTTGGCGATAATAGAATCGGGTCGAATATGACTCACGGCAAGCCCGTCAGGCAACCCGTCCTTGAAATACGGCCTTACCCGGACCTGCGTCAAAAGCTGATTGATGTTCCCCAGAGCACCTTCTACCATGTCTCTGCTGACAGGAATAGTTGACGATTCTCCTGACGCTGAGGCAATCTCTGCACCAGGCCTGGCAGCTCTGGCCTGGGCCGCCTCATCCATCGTCAACTTTTCGTACCTGTCACCGACTTTAAGGATCACTTCTCCGCGCCGAATGCGTTCGACCAAAGCATTTTGAACACTGTCCCCCACTCTAAAAAGCCCCTGCTTCTTTCCGGCCGCCTCCTCTATCACCGCATAACCTGTAGTTTCATCCCCCGACACCGTCCCCAGCAACGAAATCTTCAAAGTAGTAAGTTCGATGTCTTTGAACTCCTCCTCTTTCACCTCGTCGAGTCCAGTCGTCTGATCGACGGATCCGAAAAGATTCCGCCTGGTGATCACATCGTAGAATTCCGCCGAGGGTTTTACCAGATCGCTGTTTCCTGATGCAGAATAAACCGGTTCAGATCCAGGTTGAACATCTTTGATGCCGGAAATCAGGGCTCCATAGAAAAGTTCTACTCCCATAAAAAGAACCGCGGTAAGTGCAATAAGATTACAAATACTATAAATTATCGCTGGCATTTTACACCGAAATTAAATGAATTTGACGACAGGCCCGGAGATCGTTCCTTCTACCGAAAAATTCAACTTTCCTCTTTTCAGCCGCTGTCTCAAAAATTTCAGACTGCTTGAAGCATCTTTCCGGGTAAAAAAAGATGGAAAAATCTCGATCCATCCCTGAAGATCCAGCCGGCTCCCGGGAAAATCCGGTTCTAGAAAAACAGTACCGGTAATGCTCCCTCGATAGTCGGGTCCCTCGATGTCACCGTTCACCAGATTGAATTTTCCATTCATCAAGTCGCCGCTCAAAAGTACCCTGGAAAACTCCAGGATATCGAGCCCCAGGAAAGCCTCGTCGACTTGAACACTTCCATCCTTCGCGACGAAACGTATTTGGCCCTCCCCGGCGTGTGCATTCCCGGGTTGGCCATTAAAGCTCACGATGCCTTCAAGCATCCCGTGGATCCTGCGTCCCAAAACCTGCTGCAGTACCAAATTTTCTTCGAGTTTTATCCCTCTCAACTCCAGGTCGAGAGTTACATCACCCTTCAACCGCCGTTCAGAAAGGCTGACTCGACCCGAAACTTCTCCTCCGTATGTTCTGCATAGAATTTTGGCGGCCGGTATTCCGCGAAGAATTTTTCCCGTTTCGGGACTCACTTTTACATCCGAAGCCGAGAAAAGAACCATTTTCGGCATATCCCGTTGAATCACGCGAAAATCATTTAAAACCAGACCAGGCGGCAATGCCGGCTCAACAGCGCCGATTTTCACATCCACCGCCGCAACCCGGTTTCGAAAGCCCGCTTCCACATAATCCCTGACGGCCTCGGACGGGAATCGACTATAGAGCAGGAAAAGCACCACGGCTAATGCATAGAGTCCATAGAGGAACAGGATCCGTTTCCGGGGTTTCCTTTCGTCGTTCAGGGTCATCGATGAGTCCTTTTACTCGTAGGTAATCACCTGGATCACCGCATCCATGTATCCGGCTTCCTGCCGATATTCGTTTATTGACAGGCGCTTTATGCCTATCAACCCCTCAAGTGATTCTATGCTGTAGAGATAATTCACAAGTTGCCCGAGGGTTATCTTTTCAAGCTTCATCTCTACCATCAATTCCTTGTATGGTCCGGTCGTCTGAGCCGTAGACGGCTTCATGTACTTGATGTTGTCCCTCACCGCGGATTCTGTGGCTGCACGTTCCAGGAACGAAAATAGAGTAAAACCTTGGGGCCGTTCTGAAAGAATCCGGCCCATGTCCCTGGTTTCCTGCTTGCGCATCTGGTATTCAGCCGCAAGCAGCTTCATTTCATTCAATCCCTGTGCCCTGGCCTCGACTCCTCTGCTCAGACGGCTCTTTCTTTCCAAAAAAGGAAACACCACAAGTTGTATCACCAGGAAAGCCGTAATGGCTAAAAGCCCAAACATTACAAGGTATTTCTCGCGTTTAACCAGTTTCATACCGCGCGGTCCTTCGCTCGTTGCAACCTGAGCTCGAATTGAACTTGGTTTCCGCTTCTATCCATGTTGGCGGAAGTTATTGTCACACCACTGAAAAACCGGGACGGGTCCAGGCTGTTCTTTATACCATCGACCAGGTTGAAATCACTGGTTCTTCCGTTTATTCTGACAGTATCCTGGTCAATTGTCATAACCGTTATCCGTACATTCATATCTTCCGGGATACGGTCTGAAAGCTCCCTGATCAAATCCAGCACCTGGCTGTCCGCCCCAATCCCGGGCATAACGACGGACCCGGCGTCCTCCATCGCTCTAACCTTCATCTGCTGCAAAGGATCTACAATGCGGCTTACATCTGGAAAAGTTTCTTTGAAAACTTCCTCCATGGCCGCACCCAGGGCTTCATAATTCCTTTTCAGGCGATTGAACTCAAGACCTGTATCGACCATCCAGAGAACAAGAAACAACCCGGCAAGAACTCCGGCCGACTTAAGACGGCGTAAAGAGCCAAGCAATGGAGTCCGGACTTCAAAATCTCCTTTTCTGAAATCGAAGGACCTGGTGTCTCCCGAATCCCTCAACGTAAGGGCCAGTGCTCCGCTCATCAATGGAGAGATCCACGCGTCAGCCGCAGGTTTTTCCATGCGCACGGTTTTGTCGGCACGCACGTCTAACGCCTCGGCCGAAAAGCCGGTGTACCTCTCCAAGATAGATCCTGTTTCCGGAAACAACCCTCCGGGGCCGGAAAAATAAATTTTATCCACAGAAACCGGCATACCCGAAATCCCTTTAAAGGCATGCACGGTACTCAAAACACCCCGGGCCATTTCACCAACGACCTGTTCGGCTGCCCGCCTGAAGGTCTCCGGGTTTTCAATCCTGTGACGACCGGGCCCTGCGAGTGCGGCGAAGGGATTTCCGTCACTCATTACGGCACCCAGAGACCTCACCAGCACCACTCGCCGTTGAAAGAAAAGAACCATCGTATGACGCCTGACACCGATATGCAGAAAAAGGCCGTTGTCCGGGGGCTGTTGCCGGCGCAGCAACCAGTTCGCAGTAGGCACGCATTCCAGATCCAGCACCTGTGCATCGAGTCCCCTGGATTTCAGGCATCCAAGGATTTCCGACAGCGTTTCGGAAAAAACCGATGCTGCCAGAACGCCGGGGGTCGAACCGACTCCCGGAATTATGAAATCCGTCACCCTGGATTCCACCGAAAACGGCATAAGGGATTCCATTTCATAAGGCAGCGCCTGCCGAATCTTCTTAGGGTCGGAAAAAGGCATTTCGATTGTATGTAAAGAGGCTTTTATGGCAGGAATCGATACCACAGCCGCATCGTTTCGGAGATCCATGCCTTCAGCCAATGTATCAAGCGCCTCGTCAAAACCACCTTCACCCAGGGGGACCCAGCCACAACCGATGATTCGGGTCTCTCTGAAGCCACTTTTCACCGCGACTGCGCTCACAGCGTCGGAGTCTATCTGGAGTCCAAGAATTTTTCCCGGCATTTTATTTGATCACTTTTGATGACACCGTAAAAAGTACCATCCCCGGCTTATCGGCGCCGGGGTCGGGATCGGTATCGGGGTCGAAAAGACCGACGATCAACTTCCGATACCGATGCCGATAGCGACCCCGACCCCGATGGACATCGTTGTTTTGACTTTTTACGAGCCCATCACTTTTAGCTTTTAGCCATTAAATATCAACCAATAAC
>DSCZ01000245.1 GCA_011048855.1 Desulfobacteraceae bacterium
AAATGACAGTCATTGGTACTATTGACGGATAATTTATTGATATAAAGTTGCTGAGATGGGAAAATATATTCATGAGAAATAGCCTTGAGAACAAGTCATGATCGGGGTTGAGAGTCCCAAGAGCGGCAAGTTGTTTTACAATTTCAGTTTGGAAAAGAAGGTAAGGAAGAATCATCCTTTGCGCAAGTTGAAGGAGATTTTAAATCTTGATTTCATGTACGGTTTATTGAAAGACAAAATGGATACAACGGCAATGTATCGGTGCCGCCGCCGGTGATCATGAAGATGATGATGCTGTTGTTTTTGTACAATGTCCGCTCGGAGCGGGAGATGATGGAGACGATCCCGGAGCGTTTAGATTGGCTGTGGTTTTTGGGCTACGACATCGATGATGAGATACCTGATCACAGCGTGTTGAGCAAGGCCAGGAGACGTTGGGGAGAAGAGGTTTTCAGGGAGTTGTTTTGCCGCGTAGTGAGACAGGCGGTTGAAGTCGGTTTGGTTGATGGCGAGAAGATATTTGTTGATGCCAGTCTGGTGGAAGCCGATGCGTCGAAGAACTCAGTTAAGAAACTGGACGACATCAAGTTGGATGAGCAGTACCATGAACTGATGAAGCGCCTGGATGAGCGGGGCGAGGACGGTATTGGCAAACATGGAAAGGTTAACCGCCGGCACATCAGCAGCACGGATCCGGATGCAACCATCACCAGTCAGAGCGGAGTCAGTAAACTGAGCTACAAGGTTCATCGCAGCGTGGATGAGCAAGAAGAGATCATCACCAGTTGCTTCGTAACGACGGGTGCGGTAAATGAAGCGCATGTGCTGGGAAAGACGATAGCCGATCATAAAGACGCTGTTGGGAAAACGGTTAAGACGGTAGTGGCGGACAGCAAATATGGGACGAAAGAAAACTACCAGGCACTCAAGGGAAGGGGCGTCAAGACACACATCAAGAACTTGGGGGCGGCGCAAGCGGCGCGCGCGGTCGTGTTTGGCAAAGACAGGTTTACTTATGTGGCGGAGAGAGATGTGTATGTTTGCCCTGCGGGAAAGGAGTTGCGGCGACGGAGTTGGAACCGGAACCGGCAATGGATGAAGTACCGGATTGACAAAGAGCATTGCGCGAGTTGCGAGTTAAGAAGCCAATGCACGAATGATAAAAACGGGCGCTCCCTCAATCGCACGCCTGGAGATGATTTGATTGCGGCCGGTCGACAAGATGCGGCCAGCAAAGAAGGTGTAACCGACTTAAAAAAACGACAGCACTTAATGGAGCGAAGTTATGCTTATGGGAAGCGGTTCGGCTTCAAGCGTGCACGTTGGCGGTCGACGTGGCGTGTCAGCATCCAGCAACTGTTGGTGGCCACGGTGCAGAATCTTATGAAAATCACAAAATACGGGGATCTGGCCGAGGAATTATGCCTGAGTGTATTATGTTTGTTTAGAAAATCAGGAAATACCCTGAATTTTAGAGTTTTTCAAAATAGCTGACACTTTCTTGCCTGTTTGGGCAACAGCCCGTTGAGATCTGACCCCGATGCCTTTATGGAAGCATTATCTCTTCATAAGTCGGAATCATGTTCACTCCTTTTCAACCCACCTGGGCACTTACTACACCTTCTCCCCACAAGATCAAAAAGTCAAACCCCTTCCTCCCGTTAAGCAACATTGGAAGCCATCATTCCAGATTCTATCTCCAGGTTTACATTGATTGACATTCATTGAGAGGAGGAATAAAATTTCAGCAACGAATGAATCATTCATTCCCGAATGATCTTCATTCCCGGGAGCTTCGATCGTCCCGTCGGGAGATTGCATGTCCGCCAAAGAGGCAACGGCCCGCATCAAGATCAACCGACTGCTGGAGAACGCCGGTTGGCGCTTCTTTCCCGATAGGGGCAAACCGGCCAACATCCGCCTCGAAAGCAGCATCACCATCAAGGGCGCGGACCTGGAAGCCCTCGGCGAAGATTTCCAGCATGCCAAGCACGGTTATATCGACTTTCTACTGCTGGATGAAAAAGGCTTCCCTCTTATTGTTCTGGAGGCGAAATCGGAAGACAAGGAACCACTGGTGTGCAAGGAACAGGCCCGCAAGTACGCCCGTTCCCTCAACTGCCGCTTCGTGATCCTCTCCAACGGCAACCTGCACTACTTCTGGGATCTGGAACGGGGAAACCCCCATATCATCACGGCTTTCCCAACTCCCGAATCGGTAATGGACTTTCGTCGCTTCAACCCTGATCCGTCCCGACTGGTTAGGGAGCCGGTCGGCGAAGACTACATCGCCCTGACCCAGAAACCCAATTTCCGGGATGAAGCGGGTTGGCGCAAGGAAAGTGAGCGCCCCGAATACATCCGCTCCCAGGGCTTGCGGTTTCTCCGTCCTTATTAATTACAGGCCATTCACCGGCTACAGGCGGCGGTTCAACAGGGCAGCGACCGCTTCCTATTTGAGATGGCCACGGGAACCGGAAAAACCCTGACTGCCGCCGGGGTGATCAAGTTGTTCCTCCGCACCGGCAATGCGTCCCGCGTGCTGTTTCTTGTGGACCGGCTGGAGCTGGAGGATCAGGCCCACAAAGCCCTGCGGGATCTCCTCGCCAACGATTACACCCCGGTGATTTACAAGGAAAAGCGGGACGACTGGCGACGAGCGGAAATCGTGGTCACCACCGTCCAGTCCCTGCTGGTCAACAACAAGTACCGTGACCTTTTTTCTCCCACGGATTTCGATCTGGTTATTTCCGATGAAGCCCACCGCTCCATCGGCGGCAACGCCCGGGCTGTTTTCGAATATTTCGTGGGCTACAAACTGGGCCTGACGGCCACACCAAGGGATTACCTGCGCGCTTTTGACTTATCCGGGAGCACTTCCGGGGACCCCCGACAACTGGAGCGTCGGCTCCTGCTCGACACCTACCGTACCTTCGGCTGCGAAAGCGGCCAGCCCACTTTTCGCTATTCCCTGCTGGACGGGGTCAAAGACGGTTATCTGATCAATCCCACGGTGGTGGACGCCCGCACGGAAATCACCACCGCACTCCTGTCCGAAGATGGCTTCATTGTGTCCTACACGGATGAGGACGGCGAGGACCACGAAGAATCATTCAGAAAACGGGAATTCGAGAAACGCTTTTTCTCCACCGCCACCAACCAGTTGTTCTGTCGGGTCTTCCTGGAGAACGCCCTGCGGGATCCCGTCAGTGGTGAGATCGGCAAGGCCATCGTGTTCGCCGTCAGCCAGCATCACGCCGGACGCCTGGCACAGGTGTTCAACCAGATGGCGGCCCGCATGTTTCCCTGTAGATACCGGTCCGACTTCGCCGTACAGGTGACCTCTTCCGTCCAGGACGCCCAGCAGTTCGCCGTCAATTTCAAGAACAACAATCTTCTGGGATCGGGCAATTTCATCCCTGGGTACAAGACCAGCAAGGCGCGGATCTGCGTGACCGTGGGCATGATGACCACGGGATACGATTGCACGGATATCTTGAACCTGGGTTTATTCCGCCCCATTTTCTCGCCCACGGACTTCATCCAGATCAAGGGGCGGGGAACCCGGCGCCACAACTTCCTGGACCTGCTTTTCGATGAATCCGTAAAGGACGGGGTAACCCATCCGGAAAAAACGAGTTTCAAGTTGTTCGATTTCTTCGCCAACTGCGAGTACTTCGAGGAGGAGTACGACTACGACCAGGTGTTGGATCTGCCGCAACGCCCAGCCTCGAATGTGGGTGGAGGGCGTTGCCCTGAGCCGCTTCCGGGGCATCCGGGGACGTATGAACACCTGGGGGCGGACATCCTCTCATCCATGGTGGAAGAAAAGGTGGGTTGCGAAGGCATGAGGATCGATCGCATGTTCTTCGAACGCTTCGAGGAAACGGTGAGAGAGGATCCGGTCATCGTGGCGGCCGTGGAATCGGGCCAGTGGGACCGGGTGATCGACTATGTCAATCAAGAGGTGTTCGACAAGCCCGAGGAGTACTATTCTCTGGAAAAACTGCGCAAAGCTGCGGCCGTGGACCGCCGCCTGACCCTGCGGGAGATCCTGGAAAAAGTCTTCGGACTGATTCCCAGCTTCAAGTCCAAGGACGAGATGCTGGAAGAGGAGTTCGCCAAGTTCGTGGCTGACCACAAGCCCGAAGAGGCCGGGGCCATTGCGGCCATCAGGCATTTCTTCAAGGCCTACATCACCAGCGGCCGCTTGCGGGACATCATCGACCGCCGCCAGTACACGGATCTGGCGACCAACCCGGAGTTCTCCACCAGGGACTTCAGGGCGGTGCCAAAAAAATACCGCAGTCTGGTGCCGGAATACATCAAGGATTATGTGTCCTTGAACCAGTTCGCCACTTAGGGAGAGGAATGGCGAAAGAGAGAAAAGCCGTGGTTCGCGTCAACGGCAGCCCGATAACCGTACTGACCCATAACGAGGCCGAATATATCTCATTGACCGATATCGCCCGGCATAAAAACCCGGAACGCTCGGATGATTTGATCAGGAACTGGCTGCGTAACCGAAATACGATTGAATTTCTCGGAATCTGGGAGCGCTTGAACAACCCCGGTTTTAAACCCGTCGAATTCGACGGGTTTAGAATGCAGGCGGGCTTGAACAGCTTTACCCTGACGCCCAAGCAATGGATAGAAAAAACCCGTGCCATCGGCATTGTCTCGAAACCCGGTCGCTACGGCGGCACCTTTGCGCACAAGGACATCGCCTTTGAATTCGCCACCTGGATTTCCGTTGAATTCAAGCTTTTCCTGATCAAGGAAATCCAGCGCCTGAAAGAAGAAGAAAACCGTCGGCTTTCGCTGGCCTGGAACCTGAATCGCACCCTCTCGAAATTGAACTATCGCATTCATACGGATGCGGTGCGGGAACACCTGATTCCCGACACGGTGACGGCGGCCCAGGCCTCCGTCACCTACGCCAGTGAAGCCGATGTCCTGAATGTGGCGCTGTTCGGCATGACCGCCGGGCAGTGGCGGTACGCCAACCCCGACAAGGACGGCAACATCCGGGATCACGCATCGGTGGAACAACTGCTGGTGCTGGCCAACATTGAGGGCATGAACGCCGAACTGATCCACTCCGAACTAAGCCAGTCTGAGCGACTCAATCGACTCAATCAGATCGCCATCCGACAGATGAAGGTACTGACCACGGATTCGTCAATCAAGAAACTAAAGGAATAGAACATGCTGGATACCGAAACCAAGCGCCGCATCGACACCGCCCGGGACATCCTGGTGGGCAAGGTCCCGGACCCCAAAAGCCAGGTGGAACAGATCACCATTGCCCTGATCTACAAGTTCATGGACGATATGGACGCCGAAAGTGAAGAGTTCGGCGGGGAACGCAAGTTCTTTACCGAAGATTTCGCCCGCTACGGCTGGGCGCGCCTCATGCGCTCCGGCCTGGGGGGGCATGACACCCTCAATCTCTATTCAGAAGCCATCGCCCGCATGCCCGAAAATCCGGGTGTACCCAAACTCTTCCGCGACATCTTCAAGAACGCCTTCCTGCCCTATCGGGACCCGGAGATCCTGCGCGCCTTTCTCAAGGTGATCGATGAGTTCGAATACGATCACTCGGAACGCCTGGGCGACGCCTTCGAGTACCTGCTCTCCGTGCTGGGCTCCCAGGGTGATGCGGGCCAGTTCCGCACCCCCCGCCACATAATCGATTTCATCGTGGATGTCGTGGATCCCCGAAAAGGCGAGACCGTGCTGGACCCCGCCTGCGGCACCGCCGGATTCCTCATCTCTTCTTACAAGCACATCCTCAAGGCCAACCGGGACGAAAAGGGCAACAGTACCCTGACCCCCGATGAGAAACGGGACCTGGCGCGGGACTTCATCGGCTACGACATTTCCCCCGACATGGTGCGCCTCTCCCTGGTCAACATGTACCTGCACGGATTCGTGGACCCACATATCCACGAGTACGACACCCTCACTTCGGAGGAGCGCTGGAACGACCATGCCGACGTGATCCTGGCCAACCCGCCGTTCATGTCTCCCAAGGGCGGCATCCGTCCCCACAACCGTTTCACCGTCCAATCCAAGCGCAGCGAAGTCTTGTTTGTGGACTATATGGCCGAGCACCTGACACCCCGCGGCCGGGCGGGGATCATCGTGCCCGAAGGCATCATCTTCCAAGGCCAGAACGCCTACAAGCAATTGCGCAAGCTCCTGGTGGAAGAGTACCTGGTGGCCGTGGTGTCTCTGCCCGCCGGTGTGTTCAATCCCTATTCCGGGGTCAAGACGTCGATCCTGATCCTGGATAAATCTCTTGCCGTAAAAGTAGATACCATCGCCTTCTTCAAAGTGGAAAACGACGGCTTCAACCTGGGCGCCCAGCGCCGCGCCATCGACAAAAACGACCTCCCCCAGGTCCTATCCGAACTCACCGCCTACCTGGACCGCCTGCGTTCCGACGCATCTCTGGAAGACTTCAACCCCACCCTCGGCCTCATCGTCTACAAAACAAAAATCACCGCCAACGGCGACTACAACCTCACCGGCGAACGATACCGTGAAATAGGATCGACGAATCAGAAATTCCAACTAGTATCACTTGGAAATGAACGAGTCTTTAGGGTAGAGAGTGGCGGCACACCAAAATCCAGTGTTGAAGAATATTGGAATGGTGGAATCGCATGGGCAACTCTTGTAGATTTGCCAGCAGATGACTTTATCTCTCAGATTAAATCAACCAAACGTACAATTAGTCAAAAAGGATTGGAGCATTCTTCTGCTAAGCTAATGCCTGTAAACTCAATAATAGTCTCCACACGAGCCACGATTGGCAGGATTGGAATTAATAGAATACCACTTGCTACAAACCAAGGATTTAAGAATGTAATTGTTGAGGATAAATCTAGAACAATTCCTGAATTCGTGGCATTAATGCTGACGCGGCTTGTCCCAACAATGGATGATTGGGCAACTGGTGGGACTTTCAAAGAGATTTCAAAGACAAAATTCTGTGAACTAAAAATTCCCCTCCCCCCCCTGGACGTTCAGAAAGAAATCGTGGCCGAAATCGAAGGCTACCAGAAAGT
>DSCZ01000425.1 GCA_011048855.1 Desulfobacteraceae bacterium
CTTTAATACGCCGGGCTTTGCGGGGTTTTCAGGAGAGCCGCTCCGGCGATATCAACGGCCGGCGGTTATGTCTCCTTACTGTGATGACCTACCCCGGACCCCCGGGACGACGATGCAGAAAGAACAATTGATAGACATCCTCAGGAAGATCCTCGATACGGAGGAACCTTTTGAATTCCTTCGAAAATTGACCGAGTCTGAACTCGAAACACTAATAGCCGGCGTGCGCGGCAGGATAGACCGTAGAGAGTGAACCAGCCGACGCCGCGGCTGGACACACCTGTTTCTTCTTCCTTCGAGCGGCAGTGGGGTGCGTTTCGGTGCTCGAGAAGGAGATTCCCGCCTTTTTTTCACACCGGATATACATCCCTTTCTCTCTCCGGCTCCAATCGCGGTCCGGCAAAGGTTTGCCATGATAACTGCAGGAATTGACTATGGTGCCGCTGACACCAGATGCGTGGTGATGAAAGATGAAGTCATTCTCGGAAAGGGATTGGCTCAAACCTGCTTCGTACCGGAAAAATCCACTGAATTGTCGTTGGCGTCGGCGATCCGTGATGCCGGCATCTCAGGGTCCGAAATCGAGAGGATCGGGGCAACCGGCTCAGGCCGGTTCCTGGGCGGCTCCGCGGACGTCGTCCTGAGCGATGTCGAATCGCTTGCACTCGCCGCACATTTATTCTTTCCTTGTGCCCGGACGGTTTTTGACATCGGAGACGAGAGAAGCGTGGCCGTCAGGATCGACCGTGACGGGGGCGTTCAGGATTTCGTGGTAAACCGGGAATGCGCCGCCGAAGCGGGAGTGTACATGAAAAGCATCGGCCGGCTTATTGAAAACGAATCGGTGGGAACCGGGTCGATGGGACCGGGCACTAATGAGAGAATACCCC
This sequence comes from Desulfobacteraceae bacterium, assembly GCA_011048855.1. Next base: position 891 of record DSCZ01000425.1, read on the forward strand.
TGAACGGACAATGCCTGATTTTTGCGGAGAGGGAAATCCCGGAGTTGATTCGGGGCGGAGTTCGTCCGGCCGACATATTAAGAACCGCGCATGAAGCTCTTGCCACGCGTATCGCTTCGATGGTGCACCGCATAGGGGTGATGGAAGACGTGGTAATGACCGGGGCGATCGTCAGCGATCCGTATTTTATGGAATTTCTGCGGAGCAGAATCGAGGTCGAGAAGATTCATGTTCCCGACTTACCCGCCTTTGCCGCAGCAGCGGGTGCTGCAGCGGCCGCAGCCAGGGACGATCGTTCAGGGAATCGGGAAGAAGGTGTCGAAGCCCGGGATTTCGTCGTTTTAACATGGCCCGGGAGCATCGCCGCCTGGCAGAAGAGCGGGGAGTCCGGGCCGCCTGCTCCGACGCGTTGGCGTGACCCCGGAATAGACCTTGAGGGAGCCTCCTTTGTAACAGTCGGGGTGGACATTGGTTCCGCCTGCACGAAGGCCTGCATGGTGGCAGACGGTCGAATCTCGGCCTATGTCACCATGTGTGCCGCAGATGGTGAGAAGGGTGCGGCCCGGGTTTTCAGGTCTTTGCTTGACTCTGCCGGTGTTTCTGAAGACCGTGTGGATTACTGTGTCTGCACCGGGTGCGGACGCGTGCGGTTCCCTTTTGCGGACAGGACGATAACAGAGACGGCCTGCCACGCAAGGGGAGCGAATTTCATCTATGGACCATCGGTTCGCACCGTGCTCGATGTGGGCGGCCAGGAAGTGAAAGCGATACGATGCGACGGCAGAGGGAAGGTAGCCGATTTTCTTGTAAACGATAAATGTGCGGCCGGAACCGGGGCAGCCCTTGAGGTGTTTGCCGGCTTGCTGGGTGTTCCGCTCGCAGACTTTGGCCGCCGTTCGCTTCAGGTCGAAAAAGACCCCGCTGCTTTGCCGGATACCTGCGTTGTCCATGCGTGGTCACGGGCCAGGGAGATGATGGCAAAAGGCAGAGGCGTCGAGGATGTGATTGCGGCTTTTTGCCGGTCCTGCGCGGATCGCCTCCATTCGCTGCTCGAGAAGGCCGGAGTGGAGCCCGGTCTCGGCGTTACAGGCGGGGTCGCCAAAAACAGGGGCGTGGTGGAGCGGTTGACGCCGCTGCTCGGATTTGAACCAATGACAACAAGCTGGGACCCGCAGATCGCCGGAGCCGCCGGAGCGGCGCTTTTCGGTTATGCATTATGTGTCAAAAGAAAAAAGCCCCGGCAAATGGGAGAATCGTGAGATGTCCCGGGCGTGGGTCTGGATAGACGGGAAAAAAATCGAAATCGAGCAAGGATGTACAATTCTGGATGCGGCCAGGGCCGCCGGAATTTATATACCTGCTTTGTGCAGCCACCCGGATCTGCCTTCTGTTGCCGGCCTGGAGCCTGCCGATGTGGTTTACCAGGGCGAGGTGCGGGTTGAAAACACGCCACAGGTCGAAGCCGACCCCGGCTGCCGGCTTTGTCTCGTGGAAGTTGAAGGGGAGCTTGATCTTGCAAGGGCCTGTGCCACGGCTGTCAAAGACGGGATGAAGGTTGTCACCCGGAGCGACCGGGTGGTGGAGGCAAGGCGGGAGAACTTGATTCCGATCCTGGCCGGGCACCGGCATGCCTGCCTTGTATGTGCACAGCGGGATGGCTGCAGCCTGAGCCGGTGTCCTTCGAACGTGCCCGAGCGTGAGCGCTGCTGCCCGCTGTTCGGAAACTGCGAATTACAGAAAGTTGCGGATTACATAGGCATCTCCCCGCGCATCCCCCGATGGAGGCCGGCGGCGGAGAGGACCGTAATGGAGGAGGACCTTTTCGTCTTCGACGACAGCCTCTGCATCGGTTGCACGAGATGCGTCAGGGTATGCCATGATCTTATAGGCGCTGGTGCTCTGGGCTTCGTTTACGACTCAAAGGGCCGCACCAGGGTGGGGAGCATACGAAAAACTCTGGAAGAATCCGGCTGTGTTTTCTGCACCGCGTGCGTGGAGGTGTGTCCGACAGGTGCGTTGATGGATCGGGACGTGCCTGTCGGAAACAGGGCAGGGGGGGTGGCGCCATGTTCCGCTGCATGCCCCATACACGTGGAAGTCCCGGAGTATCTGCGGCTTTCGGCGGCCGGGCGCTTCAGGGAGGCCTGTGAAGTTATAAGGGAGAAACTCCCTTTTCCGGGCATACTCGGGCATGTCTGCACCCGGCCGTGCGAGGATGACTGCAGGCGGGCGGTCCTCGATGCACCGGTCGCCGTTCGCGCAGTCAAACGCTTTGCGGCCGTGCACGACGGGGGCATGAGACGGGCGGTTTCGCCTGAAACCGGAAGAAGATGCGCCGTCGTAGGCGCAGGCCCCGCGGGTCTGACCGCCGCCTGTTACCTCAGGGTTGCCGGCCACCGGGTAACGGTGCTTGAAAAGCTCGCGGATCCCGGCGGTATGCTCCGCTACGGAATCCCGGAATTCCGGCTTCCAAGGAAGACGGTTTCCCGCGAGATTGCGGAGATTTTCGGTGCCGGCGTCGAGTTCCGTCCCGGCGTGGTGCTCGGGGAAGACACCACGTTTTCATCACTGCGGGAAGAAGGATTCGATGCGGTTTTCATCGCCACAGGGGCCTGGCGCAGCCGACACCCGGACATGCCCGGAAGCGGACTTCCGGGAGTGATATACGGGCTTGACTTCCTGCGGGCGGCTGCAGACGATGTCGCTCCGGTGCTGCAAGGTGAAACGGTGGTTATCGGCGGGGGAAACACCGCTGTGGATGCCGCGCTTGCCGCCGTCCGCTGCGGCTCACGCAAGGTGACGGTCGTGTGCCTGGAACCGTTCGACCGGATGCCGGCGGGCCGGCGGGGCCGTGACGCCCTGTCTGCCGGGAGGATCGATATACGGGCAGGGTGTGGAGTTTCCAGGATAATCGAACAAAATCGAAAGGCGTCCGGTGTTGAAATCGCACGCTGTATATCAGTGTTTGACAAACGAGGAAGCTTTTCGCCGGTTTTGGCCGATGCCCTGGAAACCCTGGGTGCGGATAATGTTATTGTCGCGGCGGGGCAGAGACCGGATGTATCATTTGCGGCCGAAGAGCCGGGAATCCTGGTTGCGGAAGGCTTCATTTCCGTCGACGAGTTGAGCCTTGCAACCGGGGTGCCGGGGATTTTTGCAGGCGGAGATGTGACCCGGCCGGGGGGGACCGTGATTGATGCGGTAGCGGCCGGTCGGAGGGCCGCCTGGGCAATCGACCGGTTTTTGGGCGGACAAGGGGTGTGTGAAGAGATTTCGCCTACAGTCCGTCGGCCGCGTACTTTTTTAAGGCTTGGAACCAGGGTTATAAGCATTGGGCGGGTCGCCGAAAAAGAGCTTGATATCGACAGGAGAAGTTCGTGCTTCGATGATGTTGAACTCGCATACAGCGAAGAGCAGGCCCGCGTTGAAGCATCCCGCTGCCTGCAGTGCGATTTCCGGTTGAAGCTGCATCCAAATCCCGCTCCACAGGAGGAATTTTTTCCGTTCACCGGATCGCATGTCGCCCGGGTGCCTGAGGGCCCGGGTGTTTACCGGCTTTACGATCAGCAGCGGGATGTGGTGGATGTCAAAGGGGCGGCTAACCTGAAACAAAGCCTTTTCGACAGGCTGGATGAAAATCATGGTGTTTCATGGTTCGACTACCAGGAGACTGAAATGTTCACGAGCCGTGAAAATGAATTGATCCGGGATCATCTCCATCGATACGGCGCCATGCCGGGGGAGGATCTTGAAGACCTGTTTTGAAAAATAAGGTGGGAATCCTTATTCTTTTCATTTTTCACCTTCTCTATCTTTAACTTAATCCGGCCAAAGCACTTCGTAGGAATGAACGGGCGTGTGGATGCCCTTGACGCTTATTTCGCCTATGTCTCTTGCCTTCACACCGTTTTCCATATGGCTGAAAGTGCGTCGGCTGATCAGGATCTGCCCCGCTTTCGCGAGTGATACCAGCCGTGCGGCGACATTCACCTGGTTTCCAATCACGGTATAGTCCCGATGGTTTTCCGCGCCGATCGTTCCGACGGTCATGAACCCGGTGTTGATGCCGATGCCGATCGCAAGGTCATGGCCGAAGGAAAGCCAATCGTCCCGGAGATCGAGAACCCTGCGCTGCATTTCTATCGCCACCTGGACGGCTCTCGCGGCATGGTCCTCCATGGGAACGGGATCCCCGAAGAATATCATCAGGCCGTCCCCCACAATTTTGTTCAATGTGCCGTCGTGTTTGTGAATGACATCCACCATATTCCGGAGGTACAGATCCAGCAGATGGATGCTTTCCTCCGGTTCGAGGCTGTCTGTAAGAACGGAAAAATTCCGTATGTCGGTGAACATCACGGTCATCATTTTCCGTTCGCATATACCGTCGAAGGCACAGTCGCCCTTCAGGACCATTTCGGTGAACTTAGGTGAAAGGTACCTCCTGAGATTTTTATATTTTTCCAACTGGTCGACCTGGTTGTCTATGGTCGCTTCCAGTTCTTTGTTCAGCCTCAGCAGTTCACTCCTGGCGCTGGAGAGTTCGGCGGTCCTCTCGGCGACCTTTTCCTCCAGTTCCACGGCATAGCGCTGGGTATGCTCCTTTGCCGCGCGCAACTCGCGGTGGGCCTCTTCGAGGTTTCGATAGGCGGTTTTTTTTGCGAGCATGCTCTCCCTGAGGCGGTTGATGGTTCCGATGAGTTCGGCCTCCGGGCTTCCGAAGAAGTTTTTGAATTTGAAGACCTGGGAGAGTCGTTGAAGAAAGGAGAGCCTTTCGTAGGAAGCCTCGGTGATGAAACATGGAGCATTGTAGATTTGCCCCTGGGTAAGCTGAAAGTATTCCCCGACCTGTACCGTTTTGGTAATCAGCAGGCCTTGGCGGCCGGCATGGCCTTCAGCCGGCGTGTGGGCGCCAAGGAATTCCTTCTTACCGTTTACCGTCTCCGCGACCAACCCAACCGTCTCCCCGCAGCTGATGCGTCCGTCGCCCGTTGGGTCGCGTACTGTAAGCCCGCCGTTTTCCATTCGAGGATCCATGCGGTGAATTGCCAGATCCGGTTCTTCGGAGAGGAGCCGCACCGGGTCGTAGGGCAGCAGGCGATGGGTGACGACGGCCGGGTGAAGGCCCCACATCGTGGGGATTGCCGAGATGATGCCACAGAAATAAGGGTCGCGGATAAAGTCTTTATTTGCATCTATATCCGGATGATGCGTGATTTTAAGCACCGTGCGGTATCTTGGAGGATTCCCCTGTAGCTCGGGTGGGATAATGATTTCCACGCTTTTGGTGTCGTTGAAGTTTTCGTTGAAAAACGGCAGCCTGCGGAAACCGTCGCTGGGGGTGGCGAACACCCTGACAAAGTAGTGAAAGCGGCCCCAGGATTTAAGCCTGGCAGAAGACGCCCCGCAGTTGAAATAAAAATTGGGTTCGTTGACCAGGTCTCTGGCTTTTCGGAGTATCGCCAGGAAATTATCCAGCGTCGTCCATTCGTCCTCGTTCAGGAAGAACATTTCGGGCGATGCATATTGATCGGCTGGAAACGAAAGACCTTCGAAAAGCTCGCTGCAGGACCCGGTGCGATGAGTGATATAGGCTGCGACTATTTTTATGTTCCGGTTGTTTATTCGTTCCCGTCGACTCATGAAATACCCCACCGAGTTTCAAGGGATGTATCTTTGAATTCCTTGCCTGGATACGCCGCGTCAATCCCTCTGTAAATCTGCAAACTATATGCCGTATTACGTCACAGGTTGTGCAGCATCCCCGCTATCGGCGTCGGCTCTTTTTAAGTTAGTTCTTTTTTCGCGGGCTAATGACTAACTGCTAACGGCTAACAGCTGATGTTCAATGTTCTGTGGGAGCGGATTGTATCCGCGAAATCCTTATTGTTCGCTCGAAGAGCCGAAGAGATTTTGCATCGCGCGGAGACGCAAAGCCGCAAAGAACAGCGAAAACAGCAGGATGCGGATACTCATCGGTGAAGGGCAAAGCGCCTGGGGCGCAATTCAAGATTCCAAATTCCAAATTCCAAATTTCTTCCTGAAGACGTTAAACGTTTGTAGGGGGGAGGGACGTCCCCGTCGCGATCTCCCCTACCTTCATCTCTCGTTGTCGTTGTCGTAATCGTTGTCGTAATCGATATCCCCTC
>DSCZ01000535.1 GCA_011048855.1 Desulfobacteraceae bacterium
CATTTATATCATCCGGAATGTCCTTTTCATCCATAAGCTCCGCCGAAGCGCGCACTTCGAAGGGTGGGCCGTCATATTCGGCCTTTGTGGGGGAAAAATGCATTTGCGTCCCGCAACCGACGAACAGCATGCTGAGCAGCAAGAAGAAACACAGATGTGACCTTTTCATCATCAACCTCCGTTATCGTGATCTGCGCCTTTTTTTATAGAGTTGTTTCCTGGTTGGAATCGGTCGAGATAATCCAGGCGGAAATAACCGAATCTGTCACTTTCAAGTGAAGAAACATGTATCCTGTCATTTTCCGAATGTCAGTCCATGGCTCATGCCTGTCTGGGATTGCGTACCTCCACCGGGCCTCCACTGGCCGTCTTTTCCGATCGAGGGATTGTAGTACGAGGGTCCGGACGCTTTGTTTTTAACTGGATCCGCATGATATACTTTACTGACCACCTCTGAGCCGACTACACCGACGAGTGGATTGAAGGGTGCCAGTCCTACCTCGACTGCCGTCGCGACTCCCCCTGACTTCGCAGCCTGGACGGCTTCGTTTTCCCCTTTTTTCATGGCATACGCCCGCCCCTCGGCGGCGCCCCTTGCTCCGCTCATAAGAATCTTGGCGCTGGTCATCGCCCAAGTGGAAGTTCCCGCCGTTGCTATCGATAGCCCAATCTGCGCTCCCCAGCCGAGCCAGTCGGCAACGACGCAGATTGACTCGGCCTTTCCCAGGAGCCCTTCCTTGATATGCTGCTGGGCAATCACCGCTCTCAATCGCTCTTCCTGCTCACGTATTTCTCTTTTGCGCACCTCTGAATCCGATCTGCGGGTGGGTGAAATTGAGGGTTTCGTAAAGGTATAGTCCTGATCTATTCCTGATGGCTCGCCGCCATTACCGCCGCCACCGCCGCAGGCCAGAGCCGGCACGGGCCCGCACAAAACCAGTGCAAGCACCATGTAAAGTACTCTTGATCCTGTCATCGCTGAATTTTTCATCTGGCCATTCCTTTAATATGGTGAAGGTTTATTTCTGATTTTCAGTTATTGGTTTTTTTAACATCACCTGATAAAAACCAGTTTTTAAACGAAAATAACCATTTATCCAGCATTTCCGGATGGAATCAAGTTAATCGAATATGTTGCGCCAAGATACTGGATGATAAGATTCATTGTCAAGGAAAAGCGGAAAGGACCAGGAACTCCGGTATAAGGGTCGGAAAAATTGAATTTTTTTTCAAAAAAGTAACAAGCTGCTGTCTTTCTATGATATCGATCCACAGATTCTACCTTCATGTAAATGGGTTAGCCATCTCGGTATAAAAAATTCTGACAGCTCGTAAAGAAAATCGACAGGGTAGAAACGGCATGTATTTGGATGTAATTTCTTATATATCAAAGTTGATATAAATGAAACTGATTGATTAAACAGTTATTGTTTTGTTTTCAAAACAATGGGTATGGAGTTTGCATTCAAGCCGTGGATAAACTTTTTAGCCACACTAATATTGACTGCCATCAACAGGAGGTATGGTCATATGTCAAAAACCAATGACAAAAACGTCACCAGGCGGCAGTTCTTTAAGCGCGCCGGGGCGGGAGCAGCCGCTCTTTCTGCTGCTCCCTGCCTTCAGATGTCCGCCCTCGCACCCCGCCAGGCAGCTACTGCCCAATCCGATGGAAAATGGATTCACGGCATGTGTTCGTTTTGCATGTTCGGCTGCCCTATAAAGGCCAAGGTCGTGGACGGCCGGGTCACGATGATACAGGGTGACGAGGCAATGCCGGTTCTGGACGGTAAGATCTGTGCGAAAGGCATGTCCGGAGTGGATAGAGTCAACAGGCCCGACCGGCTCAAATATCCCCTCAAACGGGTTGGAAAAAGAGGGGAAGGCAAATTCAAGAGGATAACCTGGGAGGAAGCCATCCATGAAATCTCATCCAGGATGAAGGGTTACAAGGATGCGGGCCATCCGGAATCGGTCGCGTTTTTGTGGGGCTGCCCGATGCAAACACCGAGCATCGATTTTTTCGATTACTTCCGGCTTGTTTACGGGACACCGAATTTCAGCCATTTCCACGGCGATTCCTGTTATTCCTCGGGGGCCATAGCGAACATGATGAGCGGCATCCCGCCCTTCACCAACACCTGCGACTTCTCGAAGGCACGCTATACCGTACATGTCGGTTACTGTCCGACCACCGGATCCTGGACTCCCGGCGGAGTATGGACAATGCGGGAAGTGAGCAAAGGTCTGAAACAGGGGCTTGAACTGGAAATCGTAGACCCGCGCATGGAGGAGGATGCAGCCATGTTCGGCTGGACGCCCATCCGACCGGATACCGATGTAGCCTTCGCACTCGGTATAATCCATGTCCTGATCGAAGAGGATCTTTTCGACAGAAACTTCCTCGCTAAATACACGAACGCTTCGATGCTTGTACGGACTGACACAGGACTTCCCTTGAAAGACAAAGACGGAGCGTTCATCGCATGGGACCATTCGTCTTCCAAACCGCACCCTCTGGATGAAACCGTTTCGGATACAGCGCTTTTCGGCAAATATACGGTGGACGGCATAGAATGTGCGACCGCCCTCGAATTGCTTCGTCTCAGGGTTCGGGACTTCACGCCGGCCAAGGCGGCCGAGATTTGCCAAATCCCCGGCGGTGGAGAGAAGATAACAAAAATAGCCCGGAAGCTCGGCATGTTTAAACCCCGTTCCAGTATCCAGATAAGTTCGGTGGCTGCGGCCAAGCAGATAAACGTCATTCAAAAGCTCCGGGCCTTTGGCATAATCAACATGCTGCTCGGAAACTTCGATAAACCCGGCGGAATATATTTTCTCCAGCCTCCACTTTCAGAGGGGCCTTATTACATGAGCTTCGGAGAGCCTCTCGGAAAGAAGCCGCCCGAGATCAAAGTCCCTAATGTCGACTTCGACCCGATGCTTTATCCATTCGGCTCGATAGACCTTCCCGTGGTTCCCCGCTATTATTCGGCCGTGAGCGAAGGGAAACCCTACCCGGTCAAGATGTTGTTCATTACCTCGGTCAACATGTTCAACCATCCGGCGATTCCAACAAAAAGAATGCTGGAAGACGCTGAATTCACGGTGGTATGCGAAAACTGGCCGACGATCACCGTGGACTGGGCGGACATCGTTCTTCCGGACGCAACCTACCTGGAACGAGAAACGGTACGTCAGTCCACATGGAGCACCTATCCGTTCATCGCTTCCCGGAAGATTGCAGAGCCACCGGCGGGTATCATGCCCCTCGCGGAAGTGCTTCTCGAAGTGGGTAAGAAAATCGGGCTCGAAGAATACTTCGATTTTACGATAGCAGAATGGTATGAAAAACAATTGGCACCATTGGGGTTGACCCTCCGAAAACTGAAGGAAGAGGGAGCTTATTATAAGTACGAAAAAAAATACGAAAAATTTCCGTACAAAGACACTCCCTACAAGCCCACCAGCCGTACCGGCAGGCTGGAGATTTATTCGGTATGGCTCGCAGAGGATTTCTACCACAACTCGGAATCTCCATATCACAGCAATCGCCATGTGGACCCGATACCGAACGACTTCCGGACGATGAGGCGTGAACTCAAATCAGACGAATTCTATCTCGTTACAGGAAAAAGCGCCATCAACGCGCACTCGAGTTCCGCAGGAAACCGTTACTTGAATGAGAAATATATCAGTGACGGCATTGGGCTTCACAGGCTCTGGCTCGGGAGCGGGCGGGCCGCGGCCCTGGGTATCAAGGATCTCGACACCGTATGGGTGGAATCTGAAGAAACCGGCGCAAAAGAGCAGGTGCAGGTAAAGGTGACTGAAGGAATCCATCCGACCACGGCTTTCGCTTACCATCAGTTCGGCGTCGCATCAAAAGGCATCGAAAGCGATGTCGGCAACGTGGGTTTAATGGACAATTATTTCCAGCCGCACAATGAGGAACCCCTCAGTGCCGGCCTGGGACGATGCCAGATGATCATCAAAATCAAAAAGTGAGGTAGACCCGATGTCTATTCAAGCCATAGTAATCGATTTGAACCAATGCATCCGGTGCAGGACATGCATGGTGGCCTGCAAAGTGCAAAACAACATCCCTCCATTGAGAAAAGGGCAGGTGTCTCATTATCGGATACGGCCGGTTGAATGGGAAGAAGGTAAATTCCCCGATACAAGGAGGATATTCATCCCGGTACTCTGCATGCAGTGCGATAAACCGGCCTGCATGGAAGCTTGCCCGGAAGATGCCATCTCCAAGCGGGCGGACGGCATCGTTGTCGTGGACAAGACGAAATGCATTGCATGCGGTGCCTGCAACCAGGCTTGCCCATACGGTGCCCCCTTTTTGATGGATAAGGCCGACAAGTGTGATTTCTGCGTCGCCGAACGATTGGACCGGGGAGAAAAAACCCCTTACTGCGTGCAGTCTTGCCCAGGGGAAGCCATGATCTTCGGTGACCTTGCCGATTCTTCTTCCACCGTAGCCGGGCTCGTATCCTCGGGCAAGGCCCTGCCCCTGTGCCCCGAGTTCGGCACAGACCCCAGGGTGTACTACGTGCCGCCTGCGTGGTATAAGGATCAATGGACGTCACTGGCTTCCAACGATTTATTCATAGAGGCACTAAAATGGCGCGAAAATGACTTGGCAGAGCCGAAAAGCTCGGCTCACAGCCTGACCCGCATTGCACGTAGTGCCGGGTTCATGGCAAGCCCGCTTGGTGGCCTCGCGACAGGCGCAGTGGGGCTCGGTGTTTCTCTGGAATATCTGGCGGAAAGAAAGCAAAAGGTGGCGGAAGCCGAAAAAAAATCGGAGACCTGAAACAGTCAACCGGCCCGGGTTTCGACTTAGATGCTCCGGCCGGTTGTTCCATGTTTTCATACGGAAGATTCATATGGAAGATTACTTGGAAAACAAAAAAAGCGAAAACCACAGCATGGCCAGAAGCCAAATATACCGCTTCCTAGCCAGGGCCTTTGATTACCCGGCTGCACGAAGGAAGGGCCTCTATTACTTTGCCGAAGCCCTTCCCTGGTTCCGGGAACTGCCGTCTGAAAAGCTCGAAAACCTGGCGGCACTCATCATTCAATCCACTCAAGCCCTTGATCTCGAAAGTCTTCAGCAGGAATATGTCAGACTTTTCGACTACCGTCCGGTGTGTCCTATCCAGGAATCGTCTTACATGAACAACAGCACGATGACGGACCTCATAAATTCACTGGTCGAATTTTACTCCAAATCCGGCCTTTCTTGCGGAAACACGATGCCGCCGGACCACCTTGTGACCGAACTTGAACTGATGCAGTATCTGTGTTTCCAGGAATTCGTAGATTGTGAAAAGAATCCGGTCAAATGGCGGGAGCTTCAAATTGAGTTTCTGGCCTCCCACCTTGCAACTTGGGTTCCGGCGTTCGCATCCCGGCTGGAATCCATGACGGATACTCCCTATCGTTTACTCGGGAAAATGGCCATGGATTTCATTGGAATAGAATCGATATCGTAATTTCAGAAATTTACGCCATTGGTTCAAGCCACGTTCAAACCACGTTCAAACCCGATATTGTAGATCGCCCCTTCCGACCAGGTTAACTCGTGTCCATCCGGTATTTCCGGATGGGCACAAACCAGCTTTTTACGACGCCCATCGTGCTTGACAAACAATGACTTGAGTATTACTAGTACCAGTATTACTATTACCGGAGGTGCAGCCATGAGGGTTACTACAAAAGGGCAAATCACGATTCCACAGGAAATTCGAGAAAAACTGGGAATCACGCCCGCCGTTGAAATTGATTTCATAGAGGAAAAAGGTCGAGTTTATTTGGTTAAAAGGAAAGGAAAGCCGAAAAAATCTCATAATTTCAGAAAATTGAGAGGAATAGGCAATGTGAAAATGACAACAGACGAAATAATGGCTCTCACTCGAGGAGAAAAATGAAAGGGGTCATTGTTGATTCGAATGTCATCCTGGATGTTTTTCTCAATGATTTGAAATGGGCCGATTGGTCAGAATCGAAACTAGAGGAATATAGCGATCATGCTTTCCTGTACATCAATTCAATAATCTATTCTGAAATATCGATCGGATTTGAGCTTATAGAGGACCTGGAGTTTGCGATAAGCAAGGCTGGATTCCAACTGCTGGAGATTCCAAAAGAGGCACTCTTTCTGGCTGGAAAGGCATACATCAAATATAAGAGAAGAAAGGGAGTGAAAAGGACACCCCTGCCCGATTTCTTTATTGGCGCGCAAGCCGCGGTATTAAACCTGGAGTTGTTAACCAGGGATGTTTCAAGATATCGATCATACTTTCCTACCGTAAAACTGATAGCACCATAGAAATTTTATGACTGGAATAGAACAGACTCATGAACCAGCTTTTTACGATGCCCCCCGGAGTGCCGAAATGAAATTTTGGCCTGGCCCGCATATGTCAAAACTACGTTTCGACACTCCCACACTGCCGAACTGCAATTTGCCCTTCATGTTCTGTGGGAGCGGATTGTATCCGCGAAATCCTTTTGTCCGCTTCAAATCCCGCGAGGCGGCTATCTGAAATCTGAAATCTTGAATGGCGCCGCACCCCCGTATGTCGGGTTTCCATACCCGACACTTCTGGAACAGAAAGCCGGCAGCACCAAGGTCGTAAAAATACTCCATCGTGATGATGCACCAGATACCGCCCGCGAGCAGCTTCTCCCGTTCAATCAGAATTTTGACTTCCAGGGCACCCATCTGGTCCAGCCGGATAAGGTTCACCCCTTCGGGTAGTTCAAGCAGTGAGAGCGTGATCGCAAATTCCTGGTCCGGATCATTCCAGAAAACGATCCGTTGGTTTTCTTCAACAAAGAGCCGGTTCAGGGCTTTTTCGATCTGGGTTTTATGCATTCTTAACCATCAAAGGCAGAAAGAGTAGAGAAGATCAAAGGTCGAAGGCGTTCCAGGAACAGCGCACATTCGGTCAATTGGCCTTTCACGTAAGCTTTGTCAAAAGAAATGAACACCACATAGTC
>DSCZ01000028.1 GCA_011048855.1 Desulfobacteraceae bacterium
GCAAATGAGTTGGTTTTAAGTGGATGTTGAACAGTGGTGCCAGAGAGAACGGGCCCCCTGTGTTGCTCTGGAATACTCGCAAATCCGGACCCTTCTAAAATTCCATGATTCGATAAGAAGTGCGCCACGAGGCTGCACAAGAGATGAGGGTAGGCCACTCGGAGTCGGCTTAGAGGAGCAGGCTCCAAACCACCTCAAGCTGCTGTGGTCAAAAGCCATGGTGGTGAGCGTTGAGGAAAAGGTTCCACGAGATGGGATCAGGTATGGATCAGGGAGTCGAGCGCAAGCGAACCACTGATGATGTGTCGAAACGAATGGGATGACGTCAAAACCGGTGGCTTCTTACCACCGCGATAAGTCCAGGGGGAACCTGTTTACTGCCTGGGCGGCGTCCGGCATAGAGGTGGCGAGAACCTGGTTCGGGCTCTTGTGTGGAACGTGGGCCGTTCCCTTTCTAACTTGGCAATCGCCCGGTTGAAGGCATCGGATATTTGAATGATCTTTCCACCACCACGGGCAGGGAATACAAGGTCATTTGCTTTGTGTTCTTCCGGCAGGCGTGCATGACATGATTTTGTCGCTGCGATAGATTATGGACCGTCCTTGCCCGGCAGGTGTTGCCCGGCTGATTGCATTTACCTATGACAAGGAGGGACGGCCCATGGAAAAATTCCCTGTTTTGCAACCATCACCATCGATCCCGGATGCCCTGGAGAAGGCTCTGACCCGGTTTGAAGTCTGGCGCAGGAACAGGAAGCATAGAAGCCCCATCCCATGGCCAGGGATTTTGGCATTGCCAGAAGCGTTTGAGCCAGGGCCGTTTCAGGTGGTGGCCCGAAGGAGAGGATGGTGACACATCACGATCCCTCCTTGCCCATAAGCTGAGAAATTCGGCATCCCCGGATTCTCAATAAAAACCACAACAGGGTGGGTCTCATAAACCTTTTCCAGGTCACTTTTGAACCATGTATCAATCATTGCCTTTCTCCATTTTTGCACCCGAAAGGCATGAAAGCCTGTATTGCGGCAGACGGCACAAATATGCAACCAAGTTATTTTTCCTGCTGAGCATGCCAGTCTTTCTGTGCTTCTTCCAATTGTTTCAAGATCATGCTCGCTGTAGGACTTTCGCTCTTCCAAGCCCGTGAATTCCAGGATGTAGGGGTTTTTAATGATATCAGAAGGCTGTTCGATCCGTTGTCCATGGGTGGACAGGTTTTTCACCTGGTCTTTGTCTCGGCTGAGAGACAGCCGTTCATAAAGGCCCGAGTTGATTTGACGTTCCAATTCCCGATAGCCCCAGCCATTCTCCACCGCTTCAATTTCATAGAAACGGCGCTCTTCAGCATTCTTGATGGTCAGGATCGTCACATAATGCGTCCAACCCAATACAAAGCGGTTGGCCAATCTTGCTGTTACCTCCTCCAGGTTCCCTGGCTGATGCATCAGCTGAAAGGATTCAGTAGGCAGTGCCTGTTGAATCTTTGTTTGAGCCGTTTCGAGATTTGAAGATTCAACAGGCGGTGCCTGTTGAATCTCCCGATAAGCCAAATAAAACTCCCTGAATTTTCGTAAATTGGTCGGGGACATTCCTTTGATGCCGATGTTTTTAAGCCTTGCGGAAAGCCGATCGATCATCTCTTTACCATAGAGTTCAGCACGTTCCGCCCCTCCGTTTTCAAACGCAACAATATACCAGCCAAAAAGCCAGTTGCGAACAACCAGGGCAATGTCCACAGACCGAGCTGCCTGATGTTGCATGGCTGTTTGCGTCTGTTCAAACAGGCCGATCAGCTTTTCAAACCCCAATTCGTGTTTCTTGCTGTCCATTTCCAATCCTTCCATTACCAATCCGCGTTCAAATATTTTTTTTTAAATATCGGCTTTGCTCACTTCTTCATTCAAGATGCCTGATAAATGTTTTGCTGCTTCCGGCACCTTCACCCATTCTTTCAATTTAAGCAGCTTACTTTTGGTAGGTTTTTCGTTTGACATGGTACAGGTCTCTTTCCTGTCCCTGTGGGGTTCCCGGCCAGGCCGTCAAGGTTCACGCCTTTTCGGGTCGCGATCCCCTGGTTCCGATAACTGGTATTAGAGAAACACCTTGTACCCGGTATTCAATGCTTTTCCCAAACGCTTCGCCCGTTCCTTGCCGATAGTGCGCTTGCCGTTCTCCATTTCAGAAATATGACGCTGTGGGATCCCTGTTTTTTCCGCCAATTGGCGCTGTGAAAGCCCTTCCCGGTTTCGTGCTCCGGCCAGGCAAACACCAGGCAATTCTTCAGCGTCAAACGGTACGGCTTCCCTCCAGGGGATGGCGTCCGTCGTGTCTTCAAATCCAAGTTCCCTAAGCTTCTGAACCGCTTCTGCCTGCAAGGCCGCCGGCCCATGGAAACGCAACTCCACGGTTTCAGTAGGATGTCTTTTCGTGTGTCCCAACATAAACCACCTCGATCAATCGAATCTCGCTCTTTCGTTCTTCCCACACGGCAACATATTTGGGCCGTCCCTTTTTCAAATGGCAGTGGTGTCTTTCGGGCGACAGCTTACCGTAGTTGGGCCAATTGCCGCGCACAGGCCCCATGATTTCGATTTCCTTCGCAAGAAAAACCAGATTCTTCAATACAGATTTTGGAAGTTTCGTTTGGACTTTTTGAACCTGCTTGCTGAACACCACTTGCCAGCTCATAAATGATACCTCTTTTAGGTATTATGTCAAGAATTCATTCGGCATTTATTGTTGCCATCTCGGCCTTTTCGGCCGGGGCCTTATCCAGCCGCCGCACCGCCGCCCGTAATCCATCGGCCGCAATATGGCTGTATCTCGAAGTCATTTTATAATCGGCATGGCCTAACAGTTCCTTGACAGTAAAAAGGTCCGTTCCGTCTTCAACCAACCATGAAGCGAAGGTATGCCTTAACGTATGGAAGGTTACTTTTTGGCGCCGATCTTCAACGCCTTCGTTCATTTTCGGCCATGGGTTTATTTCCTATCACGGGCCGGATCCACAACCGAAACAATGCCTCTTCCCGTTGCCAGCTTTTCTGATTTCGCTTGTTTGCCTTGCTATGGGGCAGGAAATGCTTTTCGAAGACTTGCCCGAAGGTAATGGCTGCTTGTTCGACCTTGGCGTCCTGAGCCTCTTGCACTTGGCGTGCAGCTTCGGCTTTTTGGCGTTTTTCTGCAAGTCGGGCAGGGCCTTCACCTGTAAGGGCCGCCTTTTTCAGTTCCGCCAACTGTAAGGCCGCCTTTTCTATGCTCCATCCTTCGCTTGCCCATCCCAGGGCTTCCTCTTGCCGTTTGCCGTCTCTTTGGTAACGGATCGAAAAATAACGGTCCTTCATCACTCCATGCCGCCGCGTTGCATGTTCCCTGAATCGTACACCAGGGTATTTTGTTGTCCGCCATTTTGTCCCCATTTCCTCCTCCTTCCAAGGAATCCGTAGGTCGCAGGTTCGAATCCTGCCGGGCGCACCAGCAAAATCAAGCACTTAGGGCTCTTCTTCGGAAGGGCCTTTTTCTTATGAAGTCATTTTGTAACGTTCCTGTAACGGGATTTTTTGTCGCTATCGGCTTTTTCCACGTTTAGCAACCGACCGTGGTGATATGGATCCCCGCCACCTTCAGCTTTAGGCTTCCTCTCAGCTTGCAACATACGGTTGTAAGTGTTCAAGACAGAAGCAAATGCTTTCAGCTTATCTGCTCCCGCGCCTTCGTTTTCAATGTCGCTGGCCACCTTCAGCACCACCTTTTTGATTGCTACATTCTGCTGATGGTGGCCTATGTGACGCTCAGTCTGGGGCCTGTTCGGCGATTTTTCGGTCTGTCGGCTCGGCCTGCCCAGCGGGACACCAGGGAAATATTTTGACGCAGGTCGGTCAAATCTGCTATTTTTAAGGGTATAAAATTTATAGGAAAAAGCGAAACCATGCATACTTGCTGTGCATGTAAGAATGGTTGAATACCAGCATTTCCAAACAGAACAGAGTATTGCATAAAACAGAAAAAATATGTAATCACTGCTATGTGAAAGGACAACAAACATGCAGTGGGAGGTTTGATATGCTTGAAATTCACAAAAACATCGTTGTGGATGAGAATCAGAAACCGATAGCCGTTCAGATCCCCATTGAGCAATTTGAACGTATGGAAGAGGTCATTGAGAACTATGGGTTGGCGAAACTGATGGATGAAGTCGCCAAAGATGAACAGCTTTCTGTACAGGATGCAAAACAATTCTATGAGGCGCTGAAAAGAGATGTGGAAAGTTGAATATAAAAAGCGTTTTTTAAAAGAACTTTCCAAGCTACCTGAGAGCGTCCAGGCTCAGGCGGAAAAGATCGTCTTCGAATCGCTCATATGTGAGAATCCTTATGACCTTGGATACCTGGAGCAAATGAGAGGGTTTCCCGATAAATACAAAATCCGCATAGGCCAATATAGAATTGGCTTGACGATAGATAAACAGAAGAAGGAAATAGTTTGTGGCCGTATTGCTCATCGAAAGGACATTTACCGGTTGTTTCCATAGGTAAATTTAATGCCTTTTCAAAGAGTTACAAAAACCAAGTTTGCTAAAAACGGGTTGATTTGGAAAATAAATAATCGTATCCTCACATTGCTAATTATCTTCTGATCATGGAATAACCGGTCAGTAATCACGAAAGAAATAGTGCAGCATTGTCTGCCTCTTATTTGACCACGTTCCGGGCTACAGGAATTCCATGAACGTTTTCGAACTCTCGGCCTGCATAAAGAAACAAAGAAGGGAACCTCGGTTTATAATGGAGTTTTCAATCTCTTAGTCTTACATGGAGCGAGAGACTGGATGACTGGTAATATCCCACAACACGGTGATTTGGATGATCACCATATTGTTCCCTCCTCACGTGCCATTGATCGTTTCTCTGGACAAGGATATCAGCCTGGAAGTCGTCGAAGGCATCGCGGCCCTGAAAGAAGAACTGCAGCCCGAGGTCATGCGCGTGGTTTTCAAAGATTCCGTTTTTTCCGATGACGTGGTCAAAACCAACGCCGTGCAGATTTTGCGCCAGGCGGAAATCGAAGACGCGAAGAGTTTATGAGGAGCGATATAATGGGTGACAAAGAAGATAAAAGAGACCTCACCGTATCCAAGGTGGATCACCAGAACATTCTAAACAACGCCTACGCCCTGCAAGAAATAGAGAAGACAACCCGCATCAAGGGTATACCATTTGAAGGAAAAACCGTGGTGCTTAAAGAGCAGGTGGCTAAATTTTTCGAGATAACACTGCGAACAGTTGAAAATTATCTTGGTGAATATAGCGATGAACTTGCGCAAAACGGTTACGAGATAATTAAAGGCAACCGATTGAAAGCATTAAAGATGTCTATCCTGGAAATGGATGTTCCCGAAACAGATTTCGGGAACATATCCAAGAGTCCTCAGCTGGGTAAGGCGGAGTTAAAACAAAGGATCGAAAAGTATCTCGACGAGGTGAATGCTGCCCCGGTTGTGTTCAAATGGAAATATAACCCATCCAAGCATCTGCTTAATTATATTGATAATTAAGAGGCGATCCGGAACCTAAGTTCGTGCTCATCCGGCATTTCCGGATGGGCACTAACTAACTGAGTGGAAGCCCTGGTTGCTCGTGGCTTCTATCGTTCGGCGTTCAATGATTGCACTGGAATACCAGCAAATCCAGACCATGCTGAAATTCCAGCGTTCGATAAGTAAACTGTACGCAATAAATCCTGAAATTGGCCGTAAATTGAATAGTTTATTTAGCGTTCACCAGGCAGTCAACAATACTTTTTGGCTTAGATGAAAAAAGACGACCACCAGGGTTTCGATAAAAAATCTCCGTGCCGCAAATCCTGAATGTCTGGCGCGAGCTATTTTTCCCGGTCCCCAGGGAATTTCTGAGCAGCTTGATGCTTCAGGTAAAAACGAAGCCCCTTGCAAGCCCCTTTGATGCCCCTTTCTCAACAGGATCGCTTTATCGTAGGGCCATGAAGCGTCTGCCGGCTTTTTAGGCATAGGGAGGTGTTGATTTGATTTCCTTCATGTCAGACATGACATGCCGCTGGGCGTGTCGAAATGGTGATTACATCATCTGGGCGAGGTTCCAGGGTATATTCTCGTCCCAAGGAAACGCCTACAAAATGGCGGATATCTGGGAGCTTCATGACGGTAATTTCGTAACGTTGACAAACCGCAAGGTTGATCTCCCAGACTGGTTTGACTTTTATCCTCTTGAGGTTTCCGGTGCTCTTGTTTCCTGGATGAAAAAACGACTTGATGAAGGATACCAGCCGTATGCACCGATTGAAGCGCAAAACCTGTGGCGGATGTTTGCCGGTGATCGGATCGTCTGGGTTGATCCCAGTCGCAACGGAGTCCATTAAGAAAATGGCGTTTTGGAATTGGTCGATTTCAATGAAAACGCAATGATCTACGGCGAACCCTTCGATCTTTCATCTGGATTTCCGGTCTTTGGCGGATTTGACCGTGAGGACCCCTCCCCTGAGGGAGTAAGTCTTTGCAAGGCGGGCTGGGACGCTCTTAGTCCCTTGAGACCTCCTCGACAAGCATCCATTGATAGTCAATGGAGAATTGGTTGATTGCTTTTTTGCCACATTTCCCACGGCATTTCGTTGCGGGGTTACCGCTGATCCGTGGGACCGTTATGGACATGAAATCCATATGAATAGCCATACAATAATATTGACACATGTTTTGATCTGTCATATCTTGAACCAATGAAAAAACGATCTGAATTTGAGTGGGATTCTGCCAAGGATAAGTCGAATCAGGAAAAACACGGTGTTTCTTTTGCCTTGGCCCAGCTTGCATTCTTCGATCATAATCGTGTCATCTTACAGGATTTGGAACACAGTGATGATGAAAAACGTTATTACTGCCTTGGTAGAGTCTCCGAAGGAATTATGACTGTGAGGTTTACCTACCGGAAAAATAAAATCAGAATAATTGGTGCCGGATATTGGCGGAAAGGCAAGAAGATATATGA
>DSCZ01000476.1 GCA_011048855.1 Desulfobacteraceae bacterium
ATCTTTCTTAGATTAATGAATCGCCTTTTATACAGGATTGAAAAATCACCCGAGGTGATATTTCCCTCCAGGCAATGGTAAACATCCGGATCTTGTTTTATAAGATCAATTGTATGAAAACCCTTGCCAAGCGCGTTGATCAATATGTTTCCTAATCCGAAAATATCCACTCCGTACGGATTTTCTGTAGCTTCATAATCATAATCAAAATCGATCCATATATATTGGCCGCTGTCACGGTGTACTATTATATGATCATTTCTAATATCACCATGTTTGAAGCCGTTTAAGTGAAGAAACCGTATCGCTTCAACAACCTTGACAAGCCTCTTGAGTACTCCGGGGAATACCGAATAATAATATTCTATGTGGGGCATCGAAAGCCCGGCAATATACATGAAAAAATTTTCTCCGGGGACGATGTCGAGGACTCGGAGTATATTTCCTTTTTCGTCTTTGTGGGATTCACCGTGCATGAAAGATGGGTGGTCTTCCACCAACTTAAGGATTTTTGCTTCTTTTTCCGGATTTCTGAAGCACCGTATCTTTGCTCCTCCGATGTAAGTGTCGAATGACTCGAGTAAAGACAATTTTATTATTTTTTTTTCGCCCGTTTGTAAATCTTCCACCCGTTTGACCCAGAATTTGGGGTCTTCCATTCCAAATCTGCGTTCTCTTTCATGTCCCCTGACCAGGTAGAGTTTATCATCTATCTGAATGACATCATCACGATCGATTTCGAATATTTCACTGGTATCGGTGATTATTTTGGTGCTCAAATTCAATATCCTTCAAGCATACGCAGCGGCAGGTTTTCGAGAGCCATTTTTATCGTGTCGAGGAAGTTTTTGAGCCCGTTGAGTTCGATGACCAGTCCGAGCTGCTCGGCCAGAACCTGCAAGGTTTCGACATCAGCCTCGTGGAATTCCCTGTCCTCGCCGTGGTAAACCCGGAGTATTCCTATAACATTGGAGCGGCTTTTGATGGGAACCGAAAGCATGGAAACGATTCCTTCCTTGGCCGCGGCTTTTGGATACTGAACGCGTTCGTCATGCTGGATATCTTTGAAGTAAACCGGTTCACCGGTACATACCGCGCAGTAGGGGTCTTCGACCAGCACCGGTCCCTTGCGGATATAGTCCTCACTTATACCGTACGATCTCACATGAAACAGCTGCTTTTCCCGTTCATCAAGCAGCATGATGCTGCACCCCCTGGCCTGGAAGGTTTTTGTCGTTCCTTCGACCAGGTGACTCATGAGAAGGTCAAGGTCTTCATAGGTGCATATGGCATGACTAATGGCCCTGAACTCCTTCAGATAAAAACGCCTGGCAAGTTTGTCTTCCATTTTCAGGTTCTCCTCCGTGAAATTTATTCAAATTTCTGAAAGAAGCGCGTCTCAAACGATATTTAAAAGTATAACATGTATCAAATAAATTATACAAGGTTCCCCTTATTTTTCCCCGGCGATGCTTTTAAGGGCCTCGGCGGCACGTTCAATGTCTTCGGGAGTATTGAAGTATCCGATACTGAGCCTCAAGGTCCCCTCGGGGAATGTGCCGAGGCTTTGATGGGCGAGCGGAGCACAATGAAGGCCGGTGCGCACCAGGATATCGTAGCTGGTGTTCAGCAAGTCAGCAGCTTCGTGAAGTCCAGGGCCCTCTTCGAGCCAGGCAAGGTTGATCGAACCGCAGCCGCGAAGCACGTCGTCGGTTTCCATCGGTATCACCGGGTCGAAGGTGACCGATAAAGTGGCAGTCTGCATCTCCGGTTTCAGCGGACCGTATAACGTCAGCCCCTGGACATCATGCAGTTCATCAAGCAGCATTTTTGTCAAGACCTGTTCATGCTCACGGATTTTTTCGACCCCGATGGATAGAATGAAGTCCACAGCTGCTCCCAGGCCTGCGATTCCGACGTTGTTCCGCGTGCCGCTTTCAAGTGCATCGGGCAGAAATTCCGGCTGCCTCAGATTTTCGGACTCGCTTCCTGTGCCGCCACGATTGAAAGGTTCGAGTTTCCTGCCTTCGCTGAGGTACAGCCCACCGATCCCCTGGGGACCCATCAATGACTTGTGCCCTGTAAAGGCGAGGAAATCAATGCCTTCGGCTTGAACGTCAATGGGGATTATACCCGCCGTCTGGGCTGCATCGACGAGAAGCGGAATTTCACCCGCCGCCATTTTTACTGCCTTGATATTCTGCAGGGTGCCGCAGACATTGGATGCATGGTTGACGACGATCAACGCGGTGTTCGTACGCAGGAGCCGTGGGATTTCGTCTATGTCAAGAAAACCGTGCCGATCGCATCGTGCGATGGAGAGGGATATGTATTGTATTTCTTCCAGATATTTAAGGGGCCTTATCACGGAATTGTGTTCGATGCCGGTCGTTATAACATGGTCACCACGTTTGAGAAGGCCGTTGAAAACCAAGTTGAGGGATTCCGTTACATTGGGCGTGAATATTATCCTGAGAGGATCAGGGATGTTGAATAATAGAGCCAGGCTTTCCCGGGCACTTTGCACAATCCTTTCAGCTTCGATGGACAGACGGTGTCCGGAGCGGCCGGGATTGGCGCCCACTTCGGTCATGAAATGAACCATGGCTTCCACCACCTGTGGAGGCTTCGGAAATGAGGTGGCTGCATTGTCTAGATATATCGTTTTTTTCATCCTGGTGCCCGGGTAAGTCGCGGTTAAAAACCGCTCCCACACTGCCATGCCGCAATTTGGTTTTTGTTTGGGATTTTGAATTTCGAGCTTCGGATTTACGAATTGTAGGTCGGGATTCTTTCCCTACATTGTTGCTCATGCTCATTCCGGCGTCAAAGGCAGCGCCAGCCTTGCTTGAATTCGATCCATCGCCTCCTCGAGCACTGGTTTTGCAGTGGCAAAGTTGATTCTTATCCGATTTTTTCCTGCGGGCCCATAGGCCGCTCCGCCATATACCGCCACCCCTGCTTCTTCGACCAGGATCTGCGCCAGCCTGTCTCCAGACACTCCGAATCGGCCTACATCGGGGAAAACGAAAGGCGTCGCCCGGGGAAGCGGGCACTTGATACCTTCGATGGAATTGAGCCTCTGGACCGTGTATTCACGCATCTTTTTCAGGTGCGCCATGAAATCTGAAAGCCAGGAGCCTCCATGAAGAAGTGCCGCCTTGGCAGCGGCCTGGGCCAGGGTGTCGGCGTGAACGATCATCCCGTGTAGAAGCTTTTTGATAGCCGCCATGTGTTTCCCGCGGCAAGTTATGTAGGCGATCCTGAAACCGGGGATGCCGTAAGCCTTACTGAATCCAAAAGCGGTGATCGTGCGTTCGAAAAGGTCTGATTCGAGGGACGCTATTGAAATGTGTTCCCCCTCAAAAATCATGTCTTCATAGAGCTCGTCTGAAAAAATAAGCAGGTCATGATCCTGGGCGATCCTGGCGATGCCCTCCAGTTCCCGTCGCGTCAGAACCAATCCGCATGGGTTGTTCGGGTTGGAGAGCATGATGATCCTGGTCTTCGGCGTAATTCTGCGTTGTAAATCCTCCAGATCGAGCGTGTTTCCGCTGTTTAGATCAACAGAGCAATGAACAGATGTGCCTCCGGCGTTTTCAATATTTTCGAGGAACGGGGGGTAAACCGGGGAAGGGCATATTACCGCTTCACAACCTGGTTCGAGTGCATAATAACAGGCAAGGAAAATGGCGAACATGGTACCCGGAATCATGTGAACATCTTCCGGTTTCGCTGGAATTTTGTTCGCCCGGTTCAATTTTTCGCAGACAGCCTCCAGGACATCAGGATCCCCGGCATAGGCGCTGTATGGGGTTCTGTCTTCATTCACGGCCTCAATCACCGCGTTTTTGATCGCGTCGGGGGCAGGAAAGTCCATATCAGCGACCGTCAGACTTATGATGTCATCATTCCATTTTCCCCATTTAAGAGTGGCTCGTGTTTTGAGAAACTGCCGATCCACATTGTTGAAATAACCCATTTATATACTCCTGACTTCGACTTTTCCTGATAGATGTTTCTTGACTTCCTTTATAGACAGCTCACCGCGGTGAAAAACACCGGCCGCCAGAGCGGCGGATGCCCTCGTTTCCGTGAATACATCGAAAAAATCCTGTGCAGCGCCCGCACCGCTGGACGCAATGACGGGTACTCCTACATTGTCGGTCACCGCATTTATCAATTCCAGGTCGAAACCTTCGTTTGTGCCGTCCCGGTCGATGCAGTTAAGAAGAATTTCGCCGGCGCCGAGTTTTTCACTCATCCTTGCTACGGTCACGGCGTCCAGGTCTCTTTTCTGTCTGCCTCCACCGGTGGTACATTGATACCAGCAGTAACGTTCTCCCCGCGGTCCCCTGAAAACCGTTTCAATAACATGGTGGGGGACATCTTCCGGTGATGAAACATAAACCCTGCGAGGGTCTATCGAAATGACGACTGCCTGGCTTCCATATATACGGGATATGCCTTCGATGGCTGACCTTCCGGTAGGCCGTCCGGTTTCAATACATGTTTCCACGATATTGACGGCTTCGCTTCCTATCGATATTTTATCGGCTCCCGAGCGAAAATAGGCTTCCGCCATTTCAAGTGCACTGTAATGTATACCGTCAAGGTCCGTATAATCCCTTATGCCCCCTCCAATTGTCAGCGGGACAAAAACGTTTTCTGAAGTACGTTTTAGAACATCCAGCATGGGCATGTCTTTGAGCGGCAGGTTCCTGAATCCGGTTATGTTCAAAAAGGTGATTTCATCGGCGCCCTCTTCATAGTAGCGCTTTGCCAGGTCTTCAGGTTTCCCGAGGTTTCGTATCAGGCCGTTTTCGCGGACATCGTAGCGGTCTCCTTTGGTGACCACCAATCTGCCTCCTTCATCCGTGCGCACGTCCAGGCATGCGATGATTCGTTTTGCAAGCGGTCCACTTCGGATGGCCGTCGGAGGCATCACCGGTTCGGCATTAAATTCAAGGAAGTTCTTAAGTATTCCAAGTCCATGGGTCCCACTCTTTTCAGGGTGAAACTGGACTGCGGCAACCGGACCTCTCTGAACGGCGCTTACGAATTTTCCTCCGTAATCCGTGGTTGAAAGCACCCAGGATTTGTCAGTCGTCACCGCGTGGTAGGAGTGAACAAAATAAAATTTTTCATCTCCGTGCATTCCCCTGAACAGTATGGAAGGCTGTTGGGCCTTGAAGCCGTTCCACCCGATGTGCGGAACAGGAAGACCCGTTCCGAAGCGTTTGACGATGCCAGGGATGATCCCGAGACCGGGGACGCCCGGGTCCTCTTCGCTGCCATCGAAAAGCGCCTGCAATCCCAGGCAGATACCGAGAAAAGGCCGGCCTGCGGTTATATAGGAGATGAGCGGTGAAACATAGCCCTTGCGATTCAGCACGTGCATCATGTTTCCGAAAGCGCCCACACCGGGAAAAACCAGTTTTTCGGCGGACGAGATGTCCTCCGGACGCTGTACGGTTTTCACTTTTGCACCCAGGCGCTCTAAAGCGTTTATGACGCTGCGTACATTGCCCGCACCATAGTCAAGCAGTGTTATCATATTCGAACTTCACACTCTCCAGGCAAATCAACAGGTCAGATCAAATCGATGATGCGGTCCGTGACCTGGATCATCCGCGCATCGCCGCCTAGATCCGGAGTGCGGATACCGTCGGCCGTAACCGATTCGATAGCTTTCATCAGGGCGGCCGCAGCCTCTTTCTCCTGGAGAAAATCAAGCATCATCTGAACAGACCATATCGTTGCAATCGGGTTTGCTATACCTTTGCCGGCGATATCGGGCGCTGAACCGTGAACCGGCTCGAACATGGACGGAAAATCCTTTTCCGGGTTTAAATTCGCGGAAGGGGCTATCCCGATGCCACCTGCTACGGCCGGCCCCAGGTCGGAAAGGATGTCCGCAAAAAGGTTGCTCCCGACAACCACGTCAAACCAGTCCGGATGCAGAACAAAATGAGCCGACAATATATCTATGTGATATTTGTCCCGGCGAACATCACGATAATTCCGGGCTGCAGCTTCAAAGCGTTCGTCCCAGAACGGCATGGTGTGTTTGATGCCGTTCGACTTGGTGGCCGCCGTGATATGTTTTTCGGGACGGGAACGAGCCAGTTCGAATGCAAAACTCATAACCCTGTCTACCCCCTTGCGGGTAAAAACAGATTCCTGAACCGCCATTTCACGCTCGGTTCCGAAGAAGAGTCTTCCTCCTATGTCTGAATATTCCCCTTCGGTGTTTTCCCTGACAACCACAAAATCTATA
Organism: Desulfobacteraceae bacterium; assembly: GCA_011048855.1. Next base: position 6,281 of record DSCZ01000476.1, read on the forward strand.
TCTTCCGGTTTTCTGCCGGCAAGGGGTGAGCGTATGCCGGGAAGCAGGCGCACAGGCCTGATATTCACATAGAGGTCAAATCCCCGCCGGATGGGCATCAGAAGACCCCACAGGGAAACGTGGTCCGGCACCGCGGGATCTCCGACCGCACCCAGCAAAATCACATCAAACGGTTTAAGCCGTTCCAGTCCGTCTGAAGGCATCATTTCCCCGTACTTCAGGTAATGTTCACATGAATATGGAAACTCTTTCAAACTGACTTTAAAACCGTACTTCACGGCAAGGGCATCGAGGACCCTCACGCCTTCCGGAACAACTTCCTTTCCGATGCCGTCTCCGGGAACCAATGCGATTCTGTACTCCATTCGTTTCTCCTTTGCGCACTGAACAAGGCTTTGAAAGAGGTGTATGGTAAATTTCTTACATGAGAAATCCACGTGGAAGAGGAATGTGGAGAAGCCTTGTGAAAATAAGGTAGAAAAAACCGACTTCGAATATGACGATCATCACCCAGCCGGTCATCACCTTCAAAGACACCCGCCGGTTGGCAAGTGCCAGATAGTACACCAGAGAGGAGATGACAAGGACACTGGACACAAAAAAACCGACATAACCGATCGCGATACCCCAGGCGAAGAAATGCAGCGCGGTGACAATCACTCGCCGGTTGCTGCCTTCGGAGAACAAATCGCTGCGGTCGGCTTTCATGAAGCTTCTGATTACCAGTAA